>JAOZQN010000719.1 GCA_029932195.1 Bacteroidales bacterium
TCAATAACATACAAATTTATTTTTCATCGTTAATAACAAAAAATGCCAATTTAGGGTAACAACGCATTAGACAGAGAAAACGATTTTGATTATACTTTGGTTGGCTTGTCAGGACAGTTGGAATTTGATGAAACACAAGTAATTATTGAAAACAGAGTTGTAAAAACAATTGACGGCGTAAAAATCGGCGTTTTACTTGCAAACGGCAAGGTGTTTATAAGATAAAAACTATCAAAAATAAAATTTATTAAAAAAGCAAATAAATTGATTTTTATTTGCTTTTTTTTTTATTTTTACAGATATGAAATTAGTATCAGAACTCACAAAAACGGCATACTTCTCGAAAAACAATCGCAAATTGAATGTCAATTTTTATGTATGGTAAAATTGTGTTTATAGCTGAATTTCAAGATTTTGCTTGTGATAAAATCTTGAATTAATTAACATCTATCTTGCGATTTTAAATTAAAAAAAAAGCTGTTTTTGTGAGTTCTGAGTATCAGTTCAACGGATAGAAAAAGAACCATATCATTTTGTTGATTTCGTTGTTGAGCGAGCAAATTTCTTTGCAAATCCTTTTAAATAAGACAATATTTTAATGTGCATAGCAAACAAAAGTAATAAATATGATAAGAGTGTGTAACATATTGGGGGAGTCTAGTTGCAGGTTGCATGTTACAGGTTTCGCAATGCGATTATAAATTATGATTTATTATAATTATTTTTTGTATTTTTCATAAAAAAACAACCATTTTTCTTTCGCTTTGCGAAACTTGCAACCTGTAACTTGTAACACTCCCCCCCGATATGTTACACACTCATATGATAATTGAATAGATTTTAAGAAAATTCGTTTTTTTTTATAAAAAAAACTTATATTTGTATTTTTATAAAGCGAATCAAATAAAGGTTAAAAATAAAAACGTAATAATATCATGAAAAATCTATTTAATAATTTTCCTAAAACATCTAAAAAAGAATGGGAAGAGCTGATTACCACAGATTTAAAAGGAGCAAGTTATGAAAAAAAACTTGTTTGGAAAACCATAGAAGGATTAGATTTTAATCCATATTATAGGGCAGAAGACCTTAAAAAATTAGATTTTTTAAATAATCAGGCAGGAGAATTTCCTTACAATAGAGGAAACACAACACAGGCTAATAACTGGCTCGTTGTGCAGGATATTGTTGTAGAACGTGCAAAAGAAGCAAATATAAAAGCTATTGAGTTAATATCCAAAGGAGTAGATATTATTAATTTTATAATTAATATAGACCGAAATAAAACTGAGCGAGCTATTTCCAAATTACTAAAAGGGATAGATTTAAAAAACACACAAATTAATTTTACAGCAGAAAAAGAAGTGGAAACACTTGCATATATGCTTGGTGATGTGTTAAGTAAAAAAATGGAAGGAGTAAAAGGCTCAATATCTTTTGACCCTATCGGAAAATTTGCTTTTTCTGGAAAATTGAAAAATACAGCCCTATTTTTTCCACTAAATTTTTCTAAACACGCCCATAGTTATGAAATGTTTAAAATTAACTCTACTCGATTTGCAAACGCAGGAGCTTCTGCTGTTCAGCAACTTGCAATTGCAATTTCTATTGCAACCGAGTATTTAGATTTTGCTACCAACAACGGTTTTACGGTAGATGATATTAGTAAAAATATTTCGTTTGAATATGGTATTGGTTCAAGTTATTTTATGGAAATAGCAAAATTTAGAGCCGCCAGATATTTGTGGAGTAAAATTATAGAATCCTATAAACCAAAGAATTTATTGGTAGCAAAAACAAAAATTCATGCAGTAACTTCTCGCTACAACAAAACACTTTACGACTCGCAAGTAAATATGCTCCGCACAACCACCGAAGCAATGTCTGCAATAATTGGTGGTGTAGATAGCTTAAAAGTAGAACCTTACGATGCTGTTTTTGCCAAACCAAACGAATTTTCGGAACGAATAGCAAGAAACCAACAAATAATTTTAAAAGAAGAAGCATATTTGGACAAAGTTGCCGATATTGGTGCTGGCTCATATTATGTTGAAAATTTGACTTCATCATTAATTGAAGCCGCTTGGAATTTATTTTTGGAAATAGAGGAAAAAGGAGGATTTATTGAAGCCACAAAAAAAGGTTTTATTCATAAAATAATTAATGAAACTACCCAAAAACGAGATTTACTAATTGCCACAGGGCAACAAACAATTCTTGGAACTAATCAATATCCTAACCAGGAAGAGAAAAATAATACTAAAAGTAAAACCTCTAAAAGCCACACGCAATCTAATGATTTTGAGCTACTTAAAACTTATAGAGGAGCAGAGGATTTTGAAAATCTACGACAAATAACAGAAAAAAGCAACAAGCAACCAAAAGTTTTTTTACTAACCTATGGTAATCAAGTAATGCGAAAAGCACGAGCAGATTTTTCGGAGAACTTTTTTGCAATTGCAGGTTTTAAAATTATAAATAATATAGGTTTTAACACTATTGAAAAAGGAATAGACGAAAGTATAAATATAAATGCAGATATTGTAGTTCTTTGCAGCTCAGATGATTCTTATTTAGAAATGGCAAAAGCAATTAAAAAGTCAAACTTAGATAAAATAATTGTCGTTGCAGGCTATCCCCAAAATATTGATGAGCTAAAAGAACTTGGAATAGATAATTTTGTCCATGCAAAATCTAATATCTTGAACGAACTAAAAAAATATCAGGAGCTTTTACAAAAATAAATAATAAATTTTGTAAATTTGCATTATTAATTACTAAAGTTTCGGAGTTGATAAAAAGATGTAAATCAATGTTTTATT
>JAOZQN010000720.1 GCA_029932195.1 Bacteroidales bacterium
TCCATTATAATCAGTAAAAATATATTATTTGAGGGTTTGAGAAACAGAACAAAAATTCTCAAAACCCCAAACAATAGCAAAAAAATTATACTATTAAATTTAATATATTGATTATTAATGTATTGTTATTTTTAGACTTTAATTATTTTGTCCAAAGTCTAATCACTATAGTATACTTTATAACTTTACAACTTTTTACTTTATTACTTTATTACTTTTTACGTTATAACTTTATAACTTTATAACTTTCAACTTTATAACTTTCAACTTTATAACTTTCAACTTTATAACTTTTTACTTTCATCTTTATAACTTTATGAACTTTAAACATACCAACTTTGAACTCTCTATAAAAGAACAACTTGAAGATTTTGAACTTCCTTACAATCCAAGTGAATGGGATAACTTTGAACAAAAATTAAATAACGAAGTTAAAATAAAGAATAAAACATCGCAAAAAATTAATACCTTTTTTAAAAATAATTTTAAAAATATATTACTAATATTATCATTAATTACTAATATTTTAATTGTAATATTCTTATTTTATTATTTAGAAAAGACTAAAAACAATCAGATTAAAGATACTATTAGTCCACAAAAAATAATTTATCAAAATAACAATAAGCAAGATACAAATAGATATATTCTTCTCGAAAATAAAATAAATTATTTACAAAATGACATTCAAAATTTACACAAAATTTATGAAAATAAAACAATAATTGTGCAAGATACGATAAAAAACATTTCCGAAATTTTTTATGCAGATACCATTTTTAAAATTGATACAATAACTTTGAATAATCATAATACCACAAGTAATGAGAGTGATACAATAACAAATGAACAAAATACAGTTGGAACGGAATTAGAATTTCCAAAAACAGAATTTTATTTATGGAAAGATCTAAGCCAACCTCCAATGTTTAAGGATAAGCGAGGAAAATATCATTTTATCGCTGATTTAGAAGAATATATAAGTTCGGAATTTCAGCCTTCTAATCTAAAAAAGAATTACAACGACGAAATTACTTGTCTTTTTACTTTTTTTATTGATAAAAAAGGACAAGTGTCTAATATTCAACCAATAAAAACGGTTAATCCTGACATAGAAAAAGAAGTTATTAGAATAGTAAAAGGAATGCCCGAATGGAAAGCCGGACAAAACGAAAAAGGCGATACTATTGTAACAAAAATAAATTTACGTTTTAATATAATTTTAAAAAAATCTAATCCATTTCCTAATTTTTAAAACTTCAAAAATATGAAAAAATCAATATTTATTTTCACTGTTTTTTTACTACTTTTTTCTATAAAAGTTTTGTCGCAGCCAGTAGCAAATTTCACCATTACTGAACCTCCGTATTGCGAAAATTCAGCTATTCAGTTTACAAATATTTCTACCAACGCAGTGTCGTATTATTGGGATTTTGGTGATGGTAGTTTTTCAAACTTGGAAAATCCTTCGCATACTTTTTCTATAATTGACTTTAATTTTGAATTTGATGTTCAATTAACAGTTACAGATGAAAATGATAATCAGGATACATATACTAAACAAATTTATATAACACAATTTCCGTATGCCAATTTCAGTATTCAACCTAACCAACAAGAATATCCTAATACTATTTTTTACATAGAAAATAATGGAAACCCACTTGGCGATACTTATATTTGGAATTTTGGCGATGGTAACTCTTTGGTTCAGAGTGAGTTCGTTGGTGTTTTTACTTATGATTACAGCGAAACAGAAAGCAGATGGGGAACTTATAATGTAAGTTTAACTACATGGAAAGGAGGTTGTTATGCTGCAACAAGCCACGAGGTAACAATAACTGCACCTTTGCCCGATTCTGATTATAATAGTTCACAATCTGTTTGTGGAAAAAACAAAGTAGAAATGTTTGCCAATGTAAACTACACAACGCCAAATGTTTCAGAATACCGTTGGTTTTTATACAAAGAAAATAATGATACGGCTTTTGACACAATTAATCAAGAAAATTTTGATTATATTTTTGATGATTATGGTAAATATTATGCAAAATTGTATGCAACAGCCGAAGGTTCAATACCTTCGTGGTCATATTCTTTTATAAGAACGGATACTATTACTGTTTTAAAATCGCCAATTGTTAATTTTAATATTTCTATTGATAATGGTTATACTTCAGAAAAAGAAATATTTTCTTATTACGAGTCTATTTATTTTAACAATTTCACAGAAAATGCGAGTTCATATCTTTGGGATTTTGGCGATGGAGAACAAACAGACTATCATTCGCCTACACATTATTATTCAGAAGATGGAGAATATAATGTAAAACTAACAGCAACAAATGATGAAAATGGTTGTGTGGACTCCTTAAAATATCCAAAGTCTATTATTGTGAGTTCTAATTACTTAACTTTTCCAACAGCTTTTACTACTCACGATTATCTTTTTCCTACATTTAAACCAGATTACAATAGAGTAGCTGAATATCAGATAACAATAGTAAATCGTTTTGGTGAAATAGTTTTTCAAACCAACGATATTGATAACGGTTGGGACGGGACTTACAAAGGAAGAGATTGTCCCACAGGTGGATACACCTATAAAGTAAAAGGGCAATATGAAACTGGCTGGGGGTTTAAGTTAAGCGGACTTGTTGTTTTACTTCAGTATTAAAAAAAAATCGGAATTTATTCGGAGTGCGACTTTAAGTCGCACCCCGAATAGACCACAATCATTTGAGTGTGTAACATATTGGGGGAGTTTAGTTGCAGGTTGCATGTTACAGGTTTCGCAATGCGATTATAAATTATGATTTAT
>JAOZQN010000721.1 GCA_029932195.1 Bacteroidales bacterium
TGAAAGTAAATTATTTACTTGACTTTCAGTCAAGGCACACCAAAGCAAATGTTATGTTTCATATTCTTTTTTCAATATACTGTTTATATTATCAATCAATTCATTATTTATATTATTTTGAATTACAGATATTCTATATTTTTTATAAAGCGAAATTATTTTATTAGAATTTTCTTTGCTTAATTTTGATAAATCTAATATTAAGGCTTTATTTAAGTCGTTTGGCTCAAATTTTTTTAAACCATCACCATATTCTCTTCTGTTATCATCAAATATTTGTTTTGCAATATCTGTAAGCAAATAGGCAAAAAGCAAATCAATATTTATTTTATTAAATAAGTTGTCTGCAAGATAAATACAATGAAATGGAGTTAAGTTTCTTATGTTTGCTTCGTTGCGAATAAACTTCAATCCGGTTCGGTTAAAAACACCAACCCAAATTGGTGGTGGTATTCTATTTTCAAGTTTATACCAAGGTTTTCGTTTTGATGTTAAAAATTTTTTATTAATTTCTTCCTGCTCTCCTTTTTCAATATATAATGATACGTTCTTATCTTGCTGTTTTTTATCAGCATCGAATAAAAAAACATTTGCATTTTTGTTTTTAAGTATTTCAAAATCATTTGTTGTAAAAAAAGGTTTTTCTATATCTTTTGATTTTGTAATGCACGGAAGTAAATAATTCTCTCCTATTTTATGTTTTTTTGCTTTTTGTATATTAAAAGAAAAATAATCATTAGCACCTGTTGCAATTCCCCTAACAACTTTTGCTACTTCACTAAATTTTATTAAGTTTTTATATTTTGAACTTTGTTGTTTTTGGTAATAGCTTCGCCATTTTATATTTGGGTCTATTTTATTTTTGTCAATTGATATTTCGCCTTCGATAGTAGGATATTTTTCTATAAACTCTGAAATGGTTTTTAATTGTTTAACATTGTTTATTTTTGAAATTTGAACTTTCTCTATATTATCATCTTTTGCCAATAATAAAATTGCACTTGTTGTCAGAGCATCATCAAAAACATTTTCTTTAAAATCAAAAATAATAATATGTCGGAGTGTATTTGATTTTAACAAGTAATCTTTTATATAAGTTCCATAATCCGAATTTAAAAATTCAGATGGAACTATATATGCAATTCTTCCATTTTTATTTAGTTGATAGATAGATTTTAAAATAAATAAAGTATAAATATTTGTAAAACCACTTAGATTTATCCTTAATTTTTGCTTTATTTCTTTTAATGTTCTTTTATTTTCGTAATCGTGAAATTTAAAATATGGCGGATTGCAAATAATTCCGTCATATTTATTATCCCAATCATTAAATAAGTAGTCTTCTAAGAATAATTGAACATTTGAATTTTCAGGAAAATTTTGTTGTGCTGATTTGAAAATTATAGGGTCTACATCGAAACCTTTTATGTTCAAATTCTTGTTTTGTTCAATTAATAATCTTGAAAAAATGCCAAGTCCAAATGCAGGTTCAAGCACATTTTCTATTTCATTATGTGCTAACAACCACTTAGCCATAATCTCTGCAATAGTTTTGGGCGTAAAGAATTGTGCATATTTTTTACGATGTGCTAAACTTACCTTTTTTTTATATGTTGCTTCTAAAACCATTAAAATTTTTGAATTTTTAATAATGATTTTAAATTTTCAATATCTAAGTATGCAGTCCCTTTATCAAAAGAAACATAGAAAAGTAATCTTCCACGTCCCACTTCTCTTCTTACGCTTTTGTGTTCGGGTTCTTCAATTTTGTAAGCAATTTGGGTAGTTTTGTGAGTATTAATTTTAATTGTTGTCTTATTTTGATTTTTAATATCTTCGCTTATTTCATAGTATTCTCCTTCTTTTTCTGGTTTGGTTATAAGAGAGAGAATATTTTGAAAGGATATTCCAAAAGATTTATCAAAAAAAACTTGGAAGTAGTAATGAGGAACGTTGAATTTTTCAATCCATTTATGAACGACTTTTAGGTCTTCAACTTTTGGAGTAATACTTAAATAATTTCTTTTCTGAATAATAATTATAGCATCTTTTAATTCTTTGAAAAGCAATGATAATCTTGCTAATCTCTCAGACGACTTCCAATTCGGTCGCCTAAAACTTACAGCAAGAATGGTATTTTCATTTATTCCGTTTAAAATTTCAAGATATTTATTTTTCTTTGGCTCTTGAAGTATATCTGCATATTCTGAAAGTATTTGATTTTTAATTCGTAATGCTTTTTGTAAGTTAAACTCTGTTCTTTTTTGCATTTCATTTTCGTATTTGTCAATTAAAAATGCACTTGAACGAATTT
The DNA here is from genome assembly GCA_029932195.1 of Bacteroidales bacterium. GTDB lineage: Bacteria > Bacteroidota > Bacteroidia > Bacteroidales > JAOZQN01 > JAOZQN01. Next base: position 2,315 of record JAOZQN010000721.1, read on the forward strand.
CTAAACCTGCAACAGCTTTTTTTACATATTCATCAATTTCAGAATGTTTTATTTTACTAATATCGTAACCTAAATTTGAGTTAAAATCTTGTTTTTTAAAAACTAATAAGTCTGGTCTTTTACCAATTGTATCTAATTCATCTTGAAAATCATTATAAAATTCATCAAAACCTGTTTCGCCTGCAATGATATCATCCGATTTTCCGTATCGTATTGCAACATAGTTTTTTGAAGTTTCATTAATTGCTCTAAAAATCAACATTTCAGCCCAATCACCTTGTGCCTTATTTGTTATAAAGTTTGATGATGCCTGCGTAGGAGGTGATGTTCTTTCTCTTTCTGTTGAAAAATCAACAATTCTTGTAGGTATTAATTTTGTTAATTCTCGTATTTGTTCAAAATATGTCATATTTAATATTTTAATTTATTTTGCAAAGATAAGATTTTTTCTTTTTATTCGATGATTTCACTTCTCGGTTTATTCGGAGTGCGACTTAAAGTCGCACC
>JAOZQN010000139.1 GCA_029932195.1 Bacteroidales bacterium
AAAGCCTGACAGTGAGCGAAATACAGATTCTTCTCACTCTAAATCCTGTAGTGCCTAATATTTTACTTTTGAATTGAGTATTCATCTTAATATCAGAGTATTCAAAACTTCAAAATCTCAAAATTTCACCCTTAATTAGTATAGCTATTCTATCTCAATAACTCATAATTAATTTAAGATATTTAGGTCTCCTTTGTAAATTGTTCCGTCTTCTAATTTTATTACATAAAAATATGCTCCCGAAGGACGATTATCTCCGTTCCAGTCATTTTTATAGTCGTTGGAATAATAAACAATATTTCCCCATCTGTTGTAAATAAATACTTCTGGATTTTTCAATCCATCTAATATCCATGTGTCGTTATAGCCGTCTCCATTGGGAGTTATTCCGTTTGGTATAAAGAAATTATAATCGCAAACATCATAATCTATATAACAACTTAATAACATTTTGCATTTATTTATTGATATTTCAAGTGAATATTCTCCTGTTTCGGTAATTTCTATTTCGTTTTCTGTCTCTCCTGTATTCCACTCATAAGCATCGTATAATGAATCTACTCCAATTTTTAAAATACTATTTTCACAAACGGTAGTGTCGTTTAAACTAATTTTGGGTAATAAAATAATATCAACTTTTATTGTATCTGTATTAAAACAGGATTGACTACCCACTCGCACCCAGTATTCTCCCGACTCATCTACAGTTATTTCATTTTCGGTTGAATTATTACTCCATAAATATTGTCCTGTATCTCCTGATATTGTTAATAAAATAGAACTATTCTCACAAATATCAATATCTTCACCCAAACTAATTTCTGGCAAAAAATTTAGTGTAACAAGAATTTCGTCGGAATTTTCGCAGTTGTTTGCGTCTGTAATTGTAATGCTGTAAGTTCCTGTTTCTGTAATAGTTAATGTTTGTTCGGTAGAGTTATCCGACCATAAATAAGTTTCAAAACCTGAACCAGCATCAAGAATAACTGTTTCGTTTTCACAAGACTGAATATCTTCGCCAAGATCAATTTCTGGTAACGAATTTATTGTAACATTAATTTCATCTGTATTTTTACACTCATTTTCATTTGTAATTGTAACGCTGTATGTTCCAGATTCTGTAATAGTTAAAGTTTGTTCGGTGGAGTTATCCGACCATAAATAAGTTTCAAAACTTGAACCAGCATCAAGAATAATAGTTTCGTTTTCACAAACCACAATATCGTCTCCTAAATCAATTTCTGGCAACAAATTTATTGTTACCAATATTTCATCTGTATTTTCACACTCATTTTCATTTGTTATTGTAACGCTGTATGTTCCTGTTTCTGTAATAGTTAATGTTTGTTCGGTAGAGTTATCAGACCATAAATAATTATCAAAACCTGAACCAGCATCAAGAATAACAGTTTCGTTTTCACAAACTACAATATCGTCGCCGAGATTTATTTCGGGTAACGAATTTATTGTAACAAGAATTTCGTCTGTGTTTGAACAATCATTTTCATTTATAATTGTAACACTGTATGTTCCAGATTCTGTAATAGTTAAAGTTTGTTCGGTTGAATTATCCGACCATAAATAATTATCAAAACCTGAACCAGCATCAAGAATAACCGTTTCGTTTTCACAAACGACTATATCGTCTCCCAAGTTAATTTCTGGTAACGAATTTATTGTAACAAGGATTTCATCTGAATTTTCACACTCATTTTCATTTGTAATTGTAACGCTGTATGTTCCTGTTTCTGTAATAGTTAATGTTTGTTCGGTAGAGTTATCCGACCATAAATAAGTTTCAAAACCTGAACCAGCATCAAGAATAACAGTTTCGTTTTCACAAACATCAATATCATCTCCTAAATCTATTTCGGGTAACGAATTTAGTGTAACAATAATTTCGTCTGTGTTTGAACAATCATTTTCATTTGTAATTGTAACACTATATGTTCCTGACTCTGTAATAGTTAATGTTTGCTCGGTAGAATTATCCGACCATAAATAATTATCAAAACCTGAACCAGCATCAAGAATAACCGTTTCGTTTTCACAAACTACAATATCGTCGCCAAGATTTATTTCGGGTAATGAATTTATTGTAACAAGGATTTCGTCTGAATTTTTACACTCATTTTCGTTTGTTATTGTAACGCTGTATGTTCCTGTTTCTGTAATAGTTAATGTTTGTTCTGTGGAATTATCAGACCATAAATAATTATCAAAACCTGAACCAGCATCAAGAATAATAGTTTCGTTTTCACAAGCTACAATATCGTCGCCCAAATCAATTTCGGGTAACGAATTTATTGTAACTGATATTTCATCAGAGTTTTTACACTCATTTTCATTTGTAATTGTAATGCTGTATGTTCCTGTTTCTGTAATAGTTAATGTTTGTTCGGTGGAATTATCCGACCATAAATAAGTTTCAAAACCCGAGCCAGCATCAAGGATAACGGTTTCGTTTTCACAAACTACAATATCATTGCCAAGTGAGATTGTTGGTAATTCAAATATTTCTATTTCTTTTTCAATTGAATATGGACAGTCTTCTCCAATAGTTATAGTTACAGTATAAGTTCCTGTTACAGTAAAAATATTTGTAGGATTTATTTCAGAAGAGGAGTTTCCATCGCCAAAATCCCACGATATTTGGCTTACTTCTGTTCCGTTAGCAAGTAGAGTAAATTCAGTTTCTGAGCCTATGCAAAAATTTTCTGCAGAAAATGAAGCTTTGGAAAAATAAAAACCTGCAATATTATTTAGTCCGCTATTACTTATTCTTCCGCTCAGAGAAACAGCATTTTCTATAAATTCGCAATCTGTTCCTTTCCTATCTGGAAAATTAACTGCACAAATATGTGTTTCATTAAAAATAGCTCCGTATAATTTTCCGTTCGGTCCCAAATGTAGTGATCTTAAAAAAGTTGATGATAGTTGCACACGTGAATCTAAAATTGCTTGAGTATCGCCCGCATGTAAATCGTACTGAAAAAGTCCAAAACATTGTTGAGAATACAAAAAACGACTTGTTGGGGAAAATTCTATACCGTAAGAACTGCATATACCGTTTCCTTCAAGTGTAATGAGATTTGAAAACTGTCCTGTTGTTTGGTTAAAATCAAAAATTTCTATTTTGTCTTTTAGTGCATTAACCAAACGCTTACTATCAGGCGAACTAGTCATTTGTCCTTGAGCTACAAGACCGCCGTTGTTTGAACCTATTGAACTGACAACGGGAGTTGTGTTTAAACCTGTTTCGTCAAGTAAATATGCAGTGTAATTGTTGTTGCTGAGTTCGTGACCTATAATCCAAATTGCACTGTTGTCCGAATGAAGTGATGCCGTTACTTTTTCTGTTGAAGTATTTGACAGAAGTTGATTTTTAATTGTAACTTCACCTAATCCGTTTTGCAAAGAAACATCTATCACGGAATAATTAAATCCATTAGATGTGCTGATGGCATCGGTTGTAAAAAGATAATATATATTTGCATTACCTGGTTGTTTTATGATTATTGATGATTGTGTAGACGACATGTCGCCCAATAATCCTGAACCATTTTGCATAATTGCATGATTTTTGTTCCAAACAGTAACACCATTGGTGTAAAAAAGCAGGTCTCCATTTTCATCGCTGAACGTAGAACAGCCCTCAAAAGCTTCCATAGCACTGTTGGTTAATGCAATAGGCTCGCCATCAGCAGTATTAAAAGTTATTCCTGCTTGGTCGCCAAAATACCAATTCATGGCGTGGTTGCTTTGGTTTGGGGCATAATTTATTTTTACTGTATCCTTTGCAACACAACCAAATTGGTGGGTTGCAATTACACTATATTCACCTGTTGTTGTCGCCGTTATGTCCTGACTTCCGCCAGAAGGTAGCCATTCGTAGGTTTCAAAATCGGTGCCAGCATCTAAGTTAATATTAATTGCATCTCCTTTACAAACTATGTGATCTTCTCCCAAATCAAGATTATAGAAATCGATATTTATTGTATCTTTTGCCCAGCAATGGTCTTCGTCTTCTCTTACCATAACAGAATATTGTCCATCGGTAGTAACTGTAATATCTTCGGTAATTTCGCCAGTTGACCAGATAATTTCGGGTGTAACAGTTTCATCAACTCCCAAAATTGTAATATCTTCGTTTTCTTCTGCACATAAATCTGCCCCAAGTTCCAATGGTGCAGGATCTTCAAATTCAACTCTAACCCATCTGTTAAAGTAATAACAACCATCACTAAAATCAACTGTGAGCCATATACTGGTTGTTTCCGACAAAGTGATTGCTGGTTGCTCGAAATGAATCCTCGGATTAGGGAAGCGTCTATACCAATCTATATAAGATGCGGCAGGGTCTGTTATTTCAAGTGTAATTTCTTCTCCCGTGCAAAGTATTGTATCAGTAGGCAAACTCAAAGGGTGAAAATACATATTTTTTGATACTATTTTATCTACACAAGTTCCAATAGAAACGGTAACTGTGTAGGTACCAGAGTTATTTACTGTTATTTGCTGAGTTGTTTCATTTGTTGGTGTCCACAAATAAGTTGCTCCTGCATAAGGATTGCCGTCGGGGGCGGTAACAGAAAGTGTTACTGGTTCATCATCATAAATGCAGGTATTTCCCCAAATTAAAGGATCAATATCAGCTTCAAAAACCACTTGTATTGTGTCGTAACTTGGGCATGTTTTGGCGTTTATTACAACTGAATATTCGCCAGAAACAGTAACATCAATTTCTGATGAAGTTTCGTCGGTATTCCAGTAATAAGTTTCCGCACCAGCGGCATTCGGATTGAGATGGTAAGATAAATCGCCGCAAACTATGACCGTGTCGGTATCGAAAGCCGCAATTAAATCTGGTGGAGTTATTGATACATTGTATGTTATTTGTTTTGGACTTCCCGAAATTGTATAATCTAAAACTACTGAATAGTTCCCTGTTGCCGAAAAAACATGTTCTGGGTTTGGCAATGTAGAAGTATTTGCTGCACCACTTGCTGGGTCGTCAAAATTCCAACTATAACTATCTATTTCTTGATTTGTAGAAAGATAAAAACGAGTGTTACTGCCTTCGCAGAAATATTGTGCTGCAATGCTGCTTCCGCAGATAAAAATATCAGGTGTAAAGTTTGGAAGCCCGTTTGTTCCTTTCTTTCCGGCAAGTGACTGAGAATATAATGAAAAGTTACAAGCAACATCAAGTCCGTTAGGATTTTCAATAACCGACAAACCGGTTTTATTGGAAGACGGAATGTACATTTTGCCGTCTGGTGCAAGCTGAATTGCTCCGAAATATTCATTAACGTCTGCTGTGGCAGGTACAGAAGTTCCAATAATTTGTGCTGTTGCCGGTGGATAGTCTGCGTCAAGGTCGTATTGAAAAATTTCTACGGTATGCCCAGCTGTATAATAAGTGTACCAGTTTGAAATATAAAGCCGGCTACCGTCTGGAGAAAACTCTATTCCATACATATCATTGCTAATACTTCCTGGTTTTGGATTAAGAAAGGTCATTGGATTTGAGATTGTTCCGTCAGCATTATTGAAATCAAATACTTGAAAACTGTCATCTGGGTAATTATTTGACCAATCTATAATACAAGCAAGTTTGCTGCCGTTTACGGAGGCTTTCATGTATGCCTGAGTTGAACTTCGGTGAAATGCACCAACCGCACTTTCCACAGGAACTGGATTTACGCCAGTGCTTGTGAGTAAATAAGTCAGAAATTTATTTGAGCCATTTGTATTTGTGCCGCCCTCGTGGACAATTATCCAGTAATCCTCGCCGTTTACGTGACGAACTGCCGTAAGCTGTTCTGTTGAAGGTGCTGCAAGTGCAACATTCTTAGTTGTAATTTTTCCTAAGCCTCCGTTGAAAGACATATCTGCAATGGAATACTGAAATCCGTTTGCTGGATTGTTTCCCCAGCCGTCTGTTGTAAAAATATAATATTCGCTCGTACTTCCTGGTTTAGGAATACTGAGTCCGCATTGTGCGGAAGAATAATGTCCGTTTAGGTCTGTGCCATTTTCCATAATGCTGTGATCGTTTGTCCACACGGTAATTCCATCGGTGTAGAAAAGCAGTGAGCCGTTTTCGTCGCATACGGTTGCTGTTCCTTCAATATTATTGAATTGCCCGTCTGTTAGCGGCACTGGTGAGCCAGAGTTAAAATCAAGTCCTGCATTTTCTCCAAAATACCAAATGTTGCCTCTTTTGCTCATACCACAGACTTCTGGTTCAGGTTGCAATTCAATCACAATATTATCAATATAATAATAAGCATCGTCGTTTGTTGCTGGCAGGTATTCTGAAATTGAGGTTGAGGCATCATTGTAAAAATTTCCTATTGTAATATAATTATATGCAGCATCTGCCGTGTAAGAAAAAGTGTATTCTTTCCATGCAGTTTCCCAAATCTCTCCCGATATTTCTATTTGAGGTATTCCTCCCATAGGTTCATCGTCTGTTTGATTAATTTGAGATTCAGTTAATCTTATTCCGAAACGATTTGCTCCCCAGCCTTTGGTGTGGTCGGAAAATCCGTTGGTGAGCCAAAAAGAAATATTGTAAGTTTCGCCTACAACCATTGGCGAAGATAACTGGATTTGTAAATATTCTCTATATTCATCATAACTATTATCCATAACAAAAAATCCCATTACTGCATCTCCTGATTGAGGGTCTAATGTAGCAAATTGTGAATTAGGTAGCTGTGTTCCACCTGTTCCAGAGGTGTGCCAGTAATCTGGGCTTCCTGTTCCGCCAGCATTTGACCAAGTATTACAGTCGCTCCATAATCCTAAACTATTAGGCAAAGCAGAGTAATTTTCAAAATCTCCGTTGGGAACTAAATTCTGAGCTTGTGAAATTTGAAGGATAAAAATAGAAATAATCAAAAGTGAAATTCTCTTGATTCTTGCTTTACTTTTTGTGGAAATTTTCATAAGGAATGGTTTTAATTGAAATTTGGATTTTGTTTAAACAAAACTGTATTTTACGCTCAAAAAAATAAATAAAGTTCCATTCAATTTATAAATTGAATGGAACTTGGCTGAAAAGAAAATGTTAATTGTTTTGATAAGTAGTTAACCATATATAAACGACATTTTTGAAGGTCAATTTTAGCATTATGCTTCGTTAAAAAAGATTACCATATAAGCAATATGCAAATATTTTTTGCCTTGCCTAATACAAAAATAGCCTCTTAAAAAGTGTCGTTTATATATGATTACCTACTTATATAATTACTAATCCTCTAAAATCTACAGTTTAGATAAAGCGAAATAGACTTTTTTTGAAAAATTAGTTATTTTACATCTGATTTTCACTTTAAAATGATTTTCTTAGTTTGCGAAGTTTCCTTAAATTGTATTTTCAAGAAATAAATTCCTTTTGGAAATTTAGATAAATCAAACTCTGATTTTCCTGTGCTTATTTCAGATTTTAAAACTGTTTTTCCTAAAATATCAATAATTTTTGCAGAAGCATTTTCAGACGATTCTATTGTAATAAATCCTGAAGTCGGATTAGGATAAACCAAAATTAAATTGTTTATTTTGGCAACTCCAATAGTTTGATTAGAGATTTCAATATCTGTTTCGCCAAAAACTTCGCTACCGTCGTTTGCTGTTGCTCTAACTGTAACTGTTCCGTCTGCAATAGCAGTTAAAAGTCCTTCTGTGCTTATACTTGCATAAGTGTCGCCAGCAGATATTGACCAAGTTACCAAATTATTTGTAGCATCTTCGGGTAATATTGCTGCCTCCATTTGTAAAGTTCCACCGAGTTCTGTAATTTCGGTAATACTGCCTTCTCCTGTAATATTAATTGCTGTAACTAATATTATTGTGGCTGTTTCTTTTGTAATTGTAATATCATCAAGTTGAACTCCATCATTGAAAGCATTGTCTATTCCTTCAAAAGCTATGTAGTAATCTGCTGATAATTCGGGTAAATCTAAGGTGATTTCTGCCCACATTACTTCTGATGTATAATGTTCCACCTCAGTCCAATCGCCACCTGCGGAGTTTTTGTAATAAATTTTAAGTTGATTAACTGTTCCGCCGCCTGCATCGTTTAATGAATAGAAAAAGTGCAAACTTGCTGATGATGCACCGCTTAAATCAAGTTGTGGAGTGATAAGTTTTGAATCTTCACTTGCCCAAATATCTGCCAACATGCTTCCTGTATGTGGCGTTACGCTCATACTGAAAGAACTTGTTCTTGCTCCCCATTGCATTCCACCGCTTCCCCCTTCTGTTGTCCAGTTTTCTGGAATTTGATTAAGGGTAGTTGTTTCAAAACCTTCTTCCAACACCACTATTTCTTCTTTGTTTTGTGCAAACAGTGTTACTGTTGCAAACATTAATACTACTAAAATAAAATTGATTTTTCTCATGATAAAAAATTTATTTGGTTAATATATAAAGACTTATCTGGCGTGCATCTATAAAGTAAGAATTGTTAAATTGTTTTATTGCTAAATTGTTACTTTACAGATATAAAATTTTATTTATTTTTGATATTTTACGAAAAAAAACGACTTTATAGATGCACATTATTTTAGGTTTAAATTATACAAAAAAAGTTTTTAATAAATATTGAATTAAAATTTAGAAGGAGATTTAGAATTATTAAAGATAGAATTTTCAAAAGTAAATCCTAAAACTATTTCATGCGAATTTTTGTTAGGAATTTGTGAAACATTAAAATCGTATGAATATCCGAATAAAATATCGTTGAATAGAATACCTATTTTTGCGGTCATGTCGTTTGAACTCCTGTAAGATAAGCCTGTCCAATAACTATTAAGGTAAAAAAGACGAAATCCTATGTCCATTTGCGGAGCCACTCCAGATACATATTTGAATAATATTATTTCTTCCATTTGCAATAATTCTCCTACATTGTGTTTTACTCCTCCCATCAAATTAAAATGCCTTAATAAATAGCTTTCGTTGGAAAGTATTTTATTTGCACTTATAAGACCTGTAAGATGTTGTATAGAAGCACCTACGTAAAAAGTTGGCTCTTGTTTTGCGAGGCTTCCAAAAGCCGAACGGCTTTTATCTTTTTGGTTAGAAAGAAAAACTCCAAAATTAAAATCGGGGAGTAAAACAGAAGTATTTTGACTTAATACATTTGGGTCGTTGGCATGATACATTTCTAACTCTTCAAATCTAATTTTGTAAATATTTACGCCTCCCGACAAACCAAATTGTAGAAAAATCTCTCTGGAAACAGGTAGAGAATATCCATAATTTAAGTGTATAATATTTTGATTAAAAACTCCTGCCTTATCGTTCAGAATAAATAAGCCAAAACTCATTTTATTAAATTTTGTAGAAATATTTAAGCCCACAGTTTTAGGGGCTCTTTCCAGTCCTGTCCACTGATTACGATAAAAAAGATTCGTATTTATATTTTTACTTGTTATAGCAGCTGGATTAATCAAATTTTTATTTAATTCGTATTGAGACATTTTAGCTGTGTGTTGTGCAAAAACAATTGTCGCAAAACAGAGAATAAACAATATTGTAAATATTTTTTTCATAGGGCTGTTAGTTACTATTTTTGTGGAGAATTATTTATCTCACCAAAATTTTGTGAAAAAAGAGGGATTTTTTAAGACGTTTTTCATATTAATCATATTAAAGACTACAAACTTCAAAAAAAGTTACATAAAAAACAATGAATAAATATAGACAGGGTTGTAAATGTGGTGAAGTGGTGAAATGAATACTTTTATTGGCTGATTTTAAATAATATATAGAATATTCTAATTTTTGGAAAGAATTAGAAATAGGGTGAGAAGTATGTGTGTTTTATGAAAAAAAGTTCCAATTCTCAAAAAAAAGTTTTTTTTGAGGATTGGAACATGGCAAGTTTCTTATTTTGGCGTTTTTCACGAGTGTCAAATTCAAGGCTTTTTTGAAATTTTAGAATTGAAGTTTACCTCTGTAAATGAGTATTTTAAAATTTCAAAAGTAACGCCGAAATTGGCACTCGTGAAAAACGCCCTTATTTTTTATTTTTCGTTAAAAGTTATTTAAGTTTGGTTTCTAATTTTTCTAAGATGAATTTTGAAAAACTACGAGAGACAGGAATAAGAAAATTAACTGCTTTAATTCTAAAAACTTTTTTTTGTTTTGTTCCTTTGAGTTCGCTAATTTTATCCAAGTTTACAATATACGAACGGTGGCATCGTGTTATTTTTGGGTGTTTTTTTATCTGTTTTTCTATTTCCGATAATGTAATTCTAACCATTTTTTTTTTTACAATATTATTTTTCAGGAAATAGATATTAACATAGTTGTCGTTTGCTTGAAAACATAAAAGCTCTTTTTCGTAAAAAATAATTTCTTCTTTGTTATCTAATATTATAATTGGTTTGTTTATTGTATCTTGTGTAGAAGGATTTCCAGAGTCTTCAATTGTTATTTGGCTGGCTATTTTTTCTGATTGTTTTGTTTTTAAAATAACTCTATCAATAATTGCAATTACTATTATTATTGGAAACAAACCAATTGAAAAGGTATGAAGGATATTTAAGAAAAACGATGATTTTAATTCGTAAAATCCTGTTAGCTTATCGTAAAATATATTTATAATTGCTATTATTGCTAAATTAAATATCAAAAAAGCAATATGCAAACCAATGTTCCAAAAGTTGTATTTAAAAAAAGACTTCCAAATTAACGGGATAATAATATACGAAATAGTTAGAACAGTAAAAACAATCAGCCCATAACCTGCTGCTATAAGTAAAATATTATTATTTGTTTCAAAGTTATCCAGACCATAAGGCTGGAAAATAAAAATGAACAAGAATACAAATAAACCAGAAATAAAAATTGCAGGGATTTGTATTTTTCTTAGTTTATTGGAAAAATTAATTGTTCTTTTTAATATTTTAAAAAAAACTTTTAAACCGTTTTTAGACATGTTTTATAATTCGTTTGCGTATGTAAAGTATCAGGCTTTTGGCTTTTAGGTATTGGCTTTTGGCAGTTGGCTTTTGGCAGTTGGCTTTTAGCAGTTGGCTTTTGGCTTTTGGCTTTTGGCAGTTGGCTTAGTTTTATTGCTTTGCGAAAACAACCAACAACCAAAAACCAATTTATTTCACAAATCTAAATAGCTCATTTCCAATATTATCTGCAATAATAAAACTGCAAAATGAAGCTAAATATATAATTTCTACATCTTTAAAGTTCTGTTTCAAGTAATTGATATGTTTTTCGTATATTTTATAAGGCTCAAACATAATAAGAAAACAAAACTCTGCAATTTGTTTTTCTTCATTATTTACCGATTCTATAAATTTTGTTAAATTATTCTTCCTATTCTCTGATTGTAAGAAATTTAATTTTTTACTTTCTTTTTCCAGAAGTAATTTTAGTTCTGTTGAAATAATTCCTTCAATATTATTGTATATCAAATATTTAAAATGAAATAATACTGTTTGTATTTCAGAGTGTTTGGATATGTTTTTGGGAACGTTTTTTTTATATTCGGCTGTCAGGAATTGCAAACTCTCTCCTTTGAGTTTTATCTTTGAGATTGCTTTATTAAAAATTAATTTTGAAGCAATTTTTTGGATTTTTTTTTGAAAAAAGTTAATGGGTAATGGTGTTTCACCAGCAAAAACTGTAACCATTCTGTTAATATAATTAAATAAAATTGCTGTTCCTATTATTTCTGGTGCTTCTTGCTTTGTAAAAGGCGGATTTTTTATAATTTCATTTTCTAAGTCAATACTATTTAAAGCCCAATGTATAATTTTTTCATCTTTTGTTTTTGGTATAATTTTTTCATTTTTTATCTCATAAATTTTGTCTATTAGTTTATCGTCTGTTCCAAAAAGCATAATAGAATGTGCATCAACACAATACCTGCACTTATTTACTTCCGATATGCAAGTTGCTGTTGCTTCTTTTATACTCCTGCTCACTTTATTATCTACTAAAATAATTTCATAGAGTAAAATCCAACTTCCTGCCGTAAGATTAGTATTAATAGAATGCAATACGAAAGGTTCGACTATTTTTCCAAAATTAAGTTTTATATGGGTGTATATTTCTTTTAGTCTGCCCTGTGCATTTTTTTCATTTATATATCTAATGTGTTTAATTTTCATAATCTTTATTTGTAAAAGTATAAACTTACAAATGAAAAATGCCAAATATCATTATAAATATACCTAAGTTCGGTCTCTATTTTTTCTAAGGTAAATTTTGAAAAGCTATGAGAGATAGGAATAGGAAAATAATGAGTGTGTCCGAAATGTAATTTTATTAATTACCGCCAAAGGTAGTTAAATTTCCCAAAGAGTG
>JAOZQN010000140.1 GCA_029932195.1 Bacteroidales bacterium
ATGAATTTAATAAATATTGATAGTAATAAAATTTCATATAAACCTGATAATATTATAGATATAAATAATCCTAAACTTGGTAATCGTGCCAAATCTATTGTTGCTGGTGCTTTTAAATTATCTAATATATTGGAAGAGGAAACAAATAATTTATATTTTCAATTAAGAATTACCTTATGAAATTTAACATAAATAAAATCATACTATGGTTTAAATATAATGAAGTCCCAAGAGTCATTAAATTTAAACAAAATAAAGTAAATATTATTACGGGTGATAATAGCACAGGAAAAACGGCAATTATTGGAATTATAGATTATTGTTTATTATCAAAAAGAGCAAATATTCCAATAAAAGTTATTAATGAAAATATAGAATGGTATGGACTAAATTTTACTATTGGAAAAAATAAATTTACAATTGCAAGGGGACAACTTACTGATTCAGGAAAAATATCAAAAAAAATATTTTTTGATGAGAGGGGACAAATACCTGAACGTCCTGAACACAACACAACAGTAGCTAATATAAAAAACAGATTAAACAATAGTTTTAATCTAAAATTAAAAAATATTTATATTGAAGGAGCAAAAGCAGATGAAATAAAAGATATTTCTTTTAGACATTTTCTTCCCTTTAATTTTTTATATGATAATGTCTTAACAGATGAAAGTAATTATTTTTCATTTGGTAAGTTTTCAGATAAGAAAATCAAAGACTATTTTAAAATAGCTTTTGATTTAGCAATTGGGTTAGAAGACCCAAATGTTGTTATGGTAAAGAAAAAACTTCAAGAAATTAATAAACAAATAGAAAATTTAGAAAAAATAAAAAATAAATATCTTTTTAAAGTTATTTCTATAGGAAAAGATGCCAAAGCTTTTGGACTTATTGATATAAATATTGAAGGCTTTCAAAAAATTCATGAAGCTATAACATTATTGAAAGAATTTAGTGGTGGTAAATTTACTACAAATTTATCAAAATTAAGTGAATTAAAAAATGCTGAACTCATTATAAGTAGGGATATAAGAAGAATAAAAAAATATAAGTTAGAATACGAAAGATATAAATCATTACAAAATGAAGACTATGATAGTTTAAAACCAATAGAATATATTTATAATAATTATAATGAAATAATAAAATCTACTAATGTTCTTACTTTTATTGATAACCTTGAAAATGAATTTACATCAATAAAAAAAGAAATAAGTAAAATGCCTCTTTTAGTAATTGAAACAGATACAGATATAAGTCGTCTTGAAAATGAATTAAAAGAAATTCAAATAGAAATAGAACAATTCCCTGTTCAAAGTTTTGATTTAGAAACAGATGCAGAAAAATTTATTTATATAGGAAGATTAACAGAACGTTTTAACGAAAATGAAAGGTTTAAAAACGAGAAGAAATTTGAACAAAAAATATTAAGTCTAATAAATAAACAAAAAGAATTATTACCTTTTGATAGCATTAACAAACATATTGATAAAAAAGCAGTTGTTAAAGATATAAATGAATTAATTCAAAAACGAATAGACAAAGTTAAAATTTTGGATAACTATAAAGATTATAATGCAAATTTTGATTTTGATAAAAAAACTCTAATATATACTAAATCAAAAGAAAGGTTAAAATCTAACAATGATTATAATGGGCTTGGTGGTAGTTCAAATTATTTATTTATACAATTAGCTTTTACTCTTGGACTTCACGAATACTTCTCGTTACCAAAGGATATTAAAGAGGCTCCTCATGTTGCAAGTTTTTTTGATTATTAATAAATTAAGTTATCCTTTTTATAATAGAACTGATCATAATTTATTTAGTCCAGAGTCAAGATTAAAAAAAGCATTAAATTTATTAGATGATTTTATTGAACATAATATTAGTATAAAAAACAATTTTCAATTTATATTACTTGATAACGAAAAACCTAAAACAATAAAAAAATTCAATTTGAAACATATTCATTTTGTAGAACACTTTCCGCACGAAGACAAAGCACTTATACCAAAATACCAAATTGATTTAATGGCAAAAAAGACAAGTGATAAAAAATAAAAAACAATCTTAATTATTTATAAAAACTTTTAATTATGAAACTAAAAACTTTTTTTACTGTAATAATAATAATCTTTTCTTTTGCAGTTAATGCACAAGAAGAAGTAGAAGCTGAATTTGGCGATGGAACACGCTCTGTTGCAGGTGCAGAAGATATTGTATTTGGCACAATTACAGATAATTATGCTGAAAGAACAATAGAAATAAGAAATATGAGACCTTCTCCTATGAAAATAAAGTCAATATCTTTTACAGGAAGCGGAGTAGGTGTAACAATTGTAGATGATATAATAAAATCACGTTCAACAACCAATATTATAGTTGCCGTTTATCCCAATTATATAGAGGAAGACGAGTTTACAAGATATATGCTAATAAAAACGGAAGCAAAATATCAAGAAGGAGTTGTTATTATAGAAGAGACTGTTTATAAAATAACAGGAACTATTGAAAGATAAACAGTTATCAATGAACAGTTAGCAGTTAACAGTAAACAGTAAACAATTATTAGTTAGCAGTAAACAATTATCAGTTAGCAGTTAGCAGTAAACAGTTATCAGTAAAATACCATAAAAACAACTGTTTACTGATAACTGCTAACTGATAACTGTTTACTGTTAAAAAAGTCCTCCATTTTGGTAGATTTCTAATTGCACATCTGAAAATGCCATAATTTTGGTTGATTTATTGTTTTTAAGATTAACAACTTCACCAGTTTCAAAATTTATTTTTATAGTATCGCCATTTGCAATATCAATATCGGATAACGATTTGTAATTCATAATTGGCATTGCTGCATTTATTGCATTACGCTCATATATAGAACCATACGATTCCGCAAGAATTACAGAAACTCCAAGAGCTTTAAAACAATCAACTGCTTGCTGACGAGAACTTCCACTTCCAAAATTTTTGCCTGTTACAATAATATCGGTAGGTTTTACTTTTGTAGCAAAATCTTCGTAGCCAGCCAAATTATCAAAAGCATATTGTCCCATTTCATTAATATCCGTAATAGCAAGATATTTATTATGGAAAATCATATCTGTATCAATATTATCTTCTTCAATTAGCCAAACTTTTCCTTCAACATTTGCAGGTTTGCTTGTTTGTTCTGCAATTTGTTCTTCGGCTTTTTCAATTTTTCTTTCAAAATCTTTTGCAGAAAACTCTGCTGGCACATCTGGAATTTTATTTACCGTAGTAATATAACCAGCTATGGCAGAAGCAGCTACAATAGCTGGTGATGCCAAATATACTTCACCTTTTCCTTGTTTGCCCGGAAAATTTCTATTTCCTGTGCTTATTGTAATTTCGCCTGGTCCATTTTGTCCAACCTGACCAGCAGCACAACCTGCACAGCCAGCATTGGAAACCATTGCACCAGCAGTTTTGAATATTTTTATAAGTCCTTCGTCAAGAGCTTGTTGCCAAATTTTATCTGTAGTAGGAACAATTTTTAAAACTACTCCAGGAGCAACTTTTTTACCGTCCAAAATTTTTGCAACAGTTCGCAGGTCTTCTATTCTGCCGTTTGTGCAACTGCCAATAAATGCAGAATCAATTTTTTCTTTTTGTGCTTCTATAATATTTACTGTTCCGTGAGGCTTGCCAGGAAGCGAAACCATTTGCTCGAAGGAGCTTAAATCAATTTCAATTTCTTTTTCGTAAACGGCATTTTCGTCGGCTCTAATTTTTTCCAAGTTTTTGCCAGAAGCAGCTCTACAAAAATCCATTACTTCGTCGTTTGGAGGAAATAATAAAATAATTCCACCCATTTCGGTAGCCATTGAAGCAATTGTTATTCTTTCGTCAAGCGATAATTTATCCATCTCTTCGCCATAAATTTCTATGGAATATCCAAGTAAAGTATTTGCTCCAAATTCATTTAATAAATTTAGCACAATATCTTTTGCCGAAATATTTTCGGGTCTTTTGCCTGTTAGTGTGAGTTTTACCGATTTTGGAACTTTAAACCAAACACTGCCTTTTGCCCAAGCAATTGCAATATCTCTATCTCCCATTCCTTGCCCAAATGAGCAAATTGCTCCCAAAATATTGGCATGAGAATCGGTAGAAATCGCCGTAGAACCTGGATATGCAAGTCCTTCGTCCATGAGAGTGTGCGTGCCTATTCCGTTGTCAATATCATAAATTTTGATATTATTGGCACGAGCAAATTTACGGCAAATATGCTGATTAGTAGCATATTTCTGGTCCGAACCAGTTGGGTTGGTATCAAAAGTAAAAAATGTTTTTGACGCATCATGAACTTTGAGTCCGTTTTGTTCTAAATTTTGAACTACATTTGGTCCACCAAAATCTCTGGCTACTCTTGCATCTATTTCTACATCAATTATGTCTCCTGGTTTTACCACATCATATTTTGAATGTGCAGCAAGAATTTTTTCAATTATTGTCATAAAAAAAAGGTGATTGATTTATTATTTAAAAGTCTAAAGTTAAAGTAATTTACAAAAGTAATAAATCAATTTAATAAAGAACTTTTTGGCGTTTTTCACGAGTGCCAATTTCGGCGTTACTTTTGAAATTTTAAAATGCTCATTTACAAAGATAAACTTTAATTCTAAAATTACAAAAAGGCCTTGAAATTGGCACCCGTGAAAAACGCCAACTTTTTTTATTAAATTATTTAAAGATGAGTCCACTCCGAAAAGCTTCTTTTTGCCAAAATCAAGGCGAATACAGATTTTAATAAACACAATGAGCATGTCTCATTGCACTTATTGTAAATGAGTATTTTAAATTTTATATCCAACGCCGAGTTTGGCAAAAAGATGCTTTTTGGAGTGGACTCAAACTTTTAACTTACTACTTAGTGTCCTATTCCAAAGTAGTCAAATCCGTATTCTTCAACTTCTTTTGAGTCGTAAATATTTCTGCCGTCAAAGATTACTTTTTTATTCATCAAACGGTCTATTACTTTGTAGTTCAATATTCTAAATTCGTTCCATTCGGTAACAAGCATTAGAGCATCGGAATCTATTAGAGCTTCGTTTTGGTCTTTTGCGTATTCAACAACATCGCCAATTCGTCGTTTAGATTCCTCCATTGCTACTGGGTCGTATGCTTTTATTTTTACGCCTTGCTCCAAAAGTTTTTTGATAAGAACAAGTGCAGGAGCTTCTCGCATATCGTCGGTGTTTGGTTTGAATGAAAGTCCCCATAAAGTTATTGTCTTTCCTTTTAAATCTCCTTTGTAATAGTTCATTAATTTATTAAAAAGAACAGCTTTTTGTCTCTCGTTTACGTCTTCTACCGATTTTAGAATTTCTAGGCTAACACCATTTTCATCAGCCGTTTTAATAAGAGCTTTTACGTCTTTTGGAAAACACGAACCACCATATCCTATTCCTGAATATAAAAATTTTGCACCAATACGTGTATCGCTACCAATTCCTCTTCTTACCATATTTATATCAGCACCAACTACTTCGCAAAGATTTGCAACTTCGTTCATAAAGCTAATTCGTGTGGCAAGCATTGAGTTTGCAGCATATTTAGTTAGCTCAGCAGAGTGAATATCCATAAATAAAATTGGGTGATTATTTAATAAGAATGGTTTGTAAAGCCGTCTCATCATTTTTTCGGCACGCTCCGATTCTATTCCAACAACAATTCTATCTGGTTTAAGAAAATCGTCTATTGCATCTCCTTCTTTCAAAAACTCTGGATTAGAAGCTACATCAAAAGGAATATCTACACCCCTTTTATCAAGTTCTTCTTGCACAGCAGCTTTCACTTTTAGTGAAGTTTTAATTGGCACAGTGCTTTTTGTTACTACAACAATATATTTTTGCATATATTTTCCTATATCTCTGGCAACGGAAAGCACATATTTAAGGTCTGCACTACCGTCTTCATCTGGTGGAGTTCCCACTGCAATAAATGCTACTTCTGCTTCATCAATACTTTCTTCTATACTTGTAGTGAAAAAAAGTCGTTCTTTTTTTACGTTTCTCTCAATCATTTTTTCGAGACCAGGTTCGTAAATTGGAACAATACCTTGTTTTAATTTGTCAATTTTATCTTTATCAACATCAATGCAACTAACTGTTGCACCTGTTTCGGCAAAACAAGTTCCACTAACAAGTCCTACATAACCTGTTCCTACTATTGATATTTTCATAATTAAAGTTAATGAATAATGAATAATGAACAATGAATAATTGGCGTTTTCACGAATGCCAATTTCGGCGTTACTTTTGAAATTTTAAAATACTCATTTACAGAGGTAAACTTCAATTCTAAAAATTCAAAAAAGCCTTGAACTTGACACTCATGAAAAACGCCGAATAATTAAATATTCTCTTGTTATAATTTTTTCAAAAGTAATTTATTTTTTATAAAAACAAATAATTTAGCTCAAAAAATATAAAGTATTTTTTTTAAAACCACTAAAATTTCTAAATTATTTTTTTATAGTTTTTATCAATAGACAACATCCTTCACATGCCTGATAGTAATGCAAATATACCTTTGTTCTTGTAGATTAATTTCTTTATTTTTTCGCACAACTATGGGAGAATTAGATATTATGATTTATTAAAATATGATTGTAGGAATAAAAAAAACAATTGAGAGTCTAACGTATCAAGGGCTATTGCTTTTTATCGCTTTGCGAAGCCAAAAGCCCCCAAAGATGTTACACACGCAAGACAAACACGCTAACAGGTTTTGCAAACGCTGTTAGGTGTAGAAAAAACCCGACAGCGTCTCCAAAACAAACACGCTAACAGGTTTTGCAAACGCTGTTAGGTGTAGAAAAAACCCAACAGCGTCTGCAAGACCTGTCGGCGTTTCTCTATATTAAAAAGCGTCGCAGGTGCAGAATAGATTTCTATCACCATAGGCGTTGTCTATTCGTGCAATGTTTACCCAAAATTTATTTTCTTTTACCCATTCCAACGGATAGGCGGCTTTTTGTCTGCTATAATCGTGTTTCCAATCGTCGCCAACAATCTCATATTCAGGGTGTGGCGAATTTATTAGAACATTATTTTCTTTGTCGGCTTCTCCATTTTTCACTTCCATAATTTCGGCATGTATAGAAATCATTGCCTCAATAAAGCGGTCAAGCTCTCGTTTGGATTCGCTTTCTGTTGGCTCTACCATCAAAGTTCCTGGAACAGGAAAAGACAGTGTTGGTGCATGGAAACCGTAATCAATCAGGCGTTTGGCAATGTCTGTTTCGCTTATCCCAGTATCTTTTTTAATGTCTCGGCATTCTAAAATCATCTCATGCCCTACTCTACCCTGTTCTCCAGTATAAAGGATTTTGTAATAATCTTTTAAAGACTCGGCAAGATAATTAGCATTTAAAATTGCTATTTCGGTAGATTTTTTCAGACCTTCTGCTCCGCTCATTTTAACATAAGCATAAGAAATTGTTAAAACACTCGCACTGCCATAAGGAGCGGCAGAAATTGCTGATGTTTTTTTACCAGTATCAACAACAGCATGAGAAGGCAAAAATTCAGAGAGATGTTTGGCTACGGCAATAGGTCCTACTCCTGGTCCGCCACCTCCATGAGGTATTGCAAAAGTTTTATGAAGGTTAAGATGACAAACATCTGCTCCAATAGTTGCAGGATTCGTGTAGCCAATTTGTGCGTTCATATTTGCTCCGTCCATATAGACCTGTCCGCCGTTCTGGTGAATTATCTCACACATTTCCATTATTTTGCTCTCAAAAACTCCATGCGTAGATGGATAGGTAACAATAAATGCCGACAGATTTTCCTTGTTTGCCTCAGCTTGATTTCTAAGGTCGTTTACATCAATATTTCCATTCTCATCACATTTTATTATAACTAATTTCATACCAGCCATAACCGCACTTGCAGGATTTGTGCCGTGTGCCGATGAAGGAATTAATGCAATATTTCTATGCCCTTCGCCAATGCTTGCCTGATATTCTTTTATAGCCAAAAGTCCGGCATATTCACCAGCCGCTCCCGAATTTGGTTGTAGACTAATGTCATCAAAACCAGTAATTTTCAACAAATAATCATTCAAATCTTCAAACATTTTCTTGTATCCTTTTGCTTGCCACTCTGGCACAAATGGGTGTATATTAGCAAAATGCGGATTTGTAATAGGGAACATACTTGTTGCCGAGTTTAATTTCATGGTGCAAGAGCCAAGAGAAATCATTGAATGTGCAAGAGACATGTCTCGGTTCTCTAACTTCTTGATATATCGCATCATCTCGGTTTCGGAATGATATAATTTAAAAACATCGTCTTGTAAAAATTCGCTTGTTCTCAAAAACTTATTATCAAAACTTATCTCTTCTTTTAACTCCTTTAACTTTGAGTATTCTTTATCAATAGTTTTACTGAAAATTTTAAGGGCTTTATTTAGGTCTTTAAGTCTTGTTGTTTCATCAATACTAATTCCTATTTCACCGTTTTCAAAATATCTAAAATTAGTGCTTTTATCTAATGCTATTTTTTCAAACTCTTTTAAAGAAGTTCCTTCGGGGAGTTTTATTTTGAGAGTATCAAAATAATTAGAATTTAATTGCACACAACCAAGTTCTTGTAATTTTTCGGAAAATAAATTTGCTTTAGCATGAACTTCGGTAGCAATTTCGGTCAAGCCCTCTGCTCCGTGATATACTGCGTAAAATCCTGAAAGAGTAGCAAGCAAGGCTTGTGCTGTGCAAATATTAGAAGTAGCTTTTTCTCTTTTTATATGTTGCTCTCTGGTTTGCAATGCCATACGAAGTGCTTTTTTGCCATTTACATCTTTTGAAACACCAATAATTCGTCCAGGAATTTTTCGTTTGTGTTTTTCAGTTGTAGCAAAATATCCAGCATGAGGTCCACCGTAACCCATTGGCAATCCGAATCTTTGTGATGTTCCTACAACAATATCAGCTCCCCATTCTTTTGGAGGAGTTAGCAATGCAAGACTTAATAAATCTGCCGCAACAACAACAGTGCTTTCATTTGCATGTGCCCTTTCTACAAAAGTTTTATAATCCTCAATATTTCCCTCACTATTAGGATATTGAATTAATGCTCCGAAAATTGTTTCGTCAAAATTAGCATTTTTATAATCATCAATAATAATTTCAAAGTCAAGATGCTTTGCACGAGTTTGCATTACTGCAATTGTTTGTGGAAAAACATTTTTATCTATAAAAAATTTATTTGCCTTAGTTTTTTTCAAATTTTTATGACGAATATTATACATCATAATCATAGCTTCTGCGGCAGCAGTTGCTTCATCTAAGAGCGATGCGTTTGCAATTTCCATTCCAGTAAGTTCTGTTATAACTGTCTGAAAATTGAGCAATGCCTCTAATCTGCCTTGCGAAATTTCGGCTTGGTAAGGAGTGTAAGATGTGTACCAGACTGGATTTTCCAAAACATTTCTTTGGATAACGGCTGGCATAAATGTTCCATAATATCCTGTTCCTATAAAATTGCGAAACAATTTATTCTTATACCCAAGTTTTGTCGCCTTTCTGCTAAATTCTGCCTCCGAGTATGGTCTGTCTAATTCAAGTGGCTTTTTTAATTTTATGCTTTCAGGTATTGTTTGATTCATTAATTCTTCTACCGATGAAACTCCGATTTTATCTAACATTAGAGTTATTTCTTTCTCTCCAGAACCGATGTGTCTGTAAATGAAATTTTTAATTGGCATGATATATGTATTTATGAATTATGTAATGTTTAGTTTAAATTATAATGCTAAGTCTTTAGTTTTTAGTATTGAATTGCTTGGAAATTGCCAATTAAACACTTAACAAATATACAATTGTAAAACTGCAGATTTACAATTTTAAATATTTTGTAAAAGTAAAAAGAAGTTTTAAATAAATCTATTAAAAAAGTCATATTTTTAAATTGTAGAGTAAAAAGATTTATTTTATTTGTTGGTAAACATGGTAGCACTTTGTTATTTAGTATTTTATGTTTTATTTTCTTATTATAATAGAATAATACTAAGATAATAATAACCTTATTGAACAATTTATTTGATTTAATATTCGTAAATAATAGAATAATAAAAATTATAAATCTCTTCATGTAATTGACTTGTTTTAACAATTATAAAAACAGCTATTCATAAAAACAAACTTTACTTTACGTAAAAAACACAAGACTTTATTTAACCAATACCATAACAAAAACATTTTTTTTAACAGTCTCAGAGTATCCTCAATATTAAGAAAAATATATGTAGTATAATTAAACAAAAATGAAAAAAATGAAAAAAATATCAGTATTATTAATAGGATTTTTATTTGTGTTAAGTTGCACAGCACAAAAAGCAGAAGTAAGCACAGCGGAGCAAGGCAATTCAATGTTTGCCTTTGAACTTTATAAGCAATTAGGAACAGAAAAAGGAAATGTATTCTTCTCTCCTTTTAGCATCTCATCATCACTATCTATGACTTATGCAGGAGCATCGGGAGAGACGGCAAGCGAATTACAAAATGTTTTGTTTTTTAAAGATAATACCGAAGATTTTCATCACGAATTTAAAGTTATTATCAATAAATTGAAGAAGAAAGGCGAAGGAAATGTAGAAATTAATGTTGCTAATTCTTTGTGGGCTCAAAAAGATTATAATTTTGAAACACCGTTTCTTTCTACCGTGAGAAGTAATTACTCTTCTCCTGTTCAAATGGTTGATTTTAAAGAAAGTAAAAACAGAGAATCTACACGCATCAAAATCAACGAGTGGGTTGCAGAAGAAACAAATAACAAAATAAATGATTTAATAGCCGAAAAAATATTGAGCGATGCCACACGATTAGTTTTGGTAAACGCAATTCATTTTAAAGGAAGCTGGAAAAAGCCATTTAAAAAAGCAGCAACAAAAAAACTTGATTTTTATTTAAGTGCTAAAAAAACAATAAAAGCAAGTTTTATGCAAGGGGTTGTTAAAGCTAACTATTTTGAAAATGACTTTGTTCAAATGGTAGAAATTCCTTACAAAGGAGATGCTACTATGATAATATTTCTACCAAAAGAAAACGATGGTTTTAATGATTTACAAGAAAAATTTACCTACGAAAATTATAAAACGTGGAGTTCTAGTTTCACGAAAAAGGATATAGTTCTTACAATTCCAAAATTTAAAATAGAAAATAATTTTGAATTAGATAAAACTTTGAAAAAAATGGGTATAAAAACAGCTTTTAGTAAAAAAGCAGACTTCTCTAAAATGACCGGAGACAAAGATTTATTTATTAGCAAAGTGCTTCATAAATCGTATATAGAAATAAACGAAGACGGTTCGGAAGCAGCAGCGGCTTCGGCAGTTGTTATGGATAGAAAAACTGCAAGCACAGAACTACCAAAAGCTTTTAGAGCAGACCACCCATTTATTTTTATGATAAAAGAAAACACTACAAATTCTATCTTGTTTATAGGACATTTCACTAATCCCTAAGCTGGAAAAGTTCTGAAATTTTGAAATTATGAAGTTTTGAATAATCCTATGCAAAAAAAACAACAATTTCAGGATTAAGAGACTAATAAGTTAAAAGTTCCGCAAAGCGAAAGATTTATGAAACTTGCAACCTGAAACTACAACCTATATAAAATAAAAAAGCGAGCATATTTTGTTCGCTTTTTTTGTTTTTAAAACTTAAAGCTATAACTTATTGATGGGATAATTGGGAAGAGGGTCATTTTATTAAGAACTAATTTAGAACTATTTGTTCTTTGATAAAATAACATGTATGGATTTTTACGATTATAAACATTGTAAATATTAAGACTTATTATTTGTTTACCTCGTTTTCTTTGTTTTTCAAAATTAATTCCAATACTTAAATGGTGAGTGGCTGGCATACGATAATTGTTTTTTTCTGTAAACATATAGACTTCATTAAAATAATAATTATTATAACCAGAACCGTGTGAAGCAGGAAGCTCACTATTAAAATTAATTGTTTCGTGTTTGCCGTATGCAAGAGTTACTGCGTTGCCTGTTAGATAAACCCAACTGGCAGAGAAGTTCACATTTTTTATTTTATAAATTGTTGTTACAGATAAATTGTGTGTTCTATCGTAAATGTAAGGATAAGTATTACCAAGATTCTGATTTTCAAATTGTCTCGTGTTTTTAGACAAAGTATATGAAATCCAACCTGTTAATTTCCCTGTTTTCTTTTGTGCGAGTATTTCTAATCCATAAACTTCTCCCGTTCCGTTTATATCTACTGTATTTTGCCAATCTTTTGTTGTCCAGAGAAGTGTCTCTCCTTCTTTTAATTCTATTA
>JAOZQN010000722.1 GCA_029932195.1 Bacteroidales bacterium
ATAGAATCCAGAATAAATACCAAAAAATTAAACAAAATTGACACCTTAATAATGGGAGCAATAAAAGAGCAAGCATTTCCGGGTTGTCAAGTCCTTGTTGCAAAAGATGGCATTGTGGTTTACAACAAAGCGTATGGTTATCATACATATAAAAAAAAAAGCCTGTAAAGACCACAGATTTGTATGATATTGCCTCCGTAACCAAAATTACGGCAACAATTCCAAGTCTGATGAAATTATACGACGAAAGAAAATTCAATTTGAATGCAAAAATGTCGTATTATTTATCAGATTTGGACTCTACTGACAAAAATAATATTTACATAAAAGATGTTTTAACCCACCAGGCGAAGCTAAAACCCTGGATACCATTCTATTTACGCACGAAAAATAGAGATACAGACGAGCTTTTTAAAGAAATCTACGATTCCAAATCTTCCCGAAATTACAATCTTAAAGTTGCTGATAATATCTATATGTCAGAAAGTTATGTAGATATTATTTATCAAAGAATTTACGATTCTAAATTGCGTAGCAAAAAAAAGTATAAATACAGCGACTTGGGATATTATATGTTTTACAGAATAATTGAAAACATAACTGGCGAAAAATTCGAGGATTACGTAACAAATAACTTTTACAGACCACTTGGAGCTACAAGCATGGGTTACAACCCATTAGAACGTTTTGATAAAGAGCAAATTATTCCAACCGAAAATGATTATAAATTTAGGCATCAGCTCGTGCATGGCTACGTGCATGACTACGGAGCGGCTATGATGGGCGGTATTGGTGGACATGCGGGTATTTTTGCAAATGCCAACGACCTCGCCAAAATTCTACAAATGTATCTGCAAGGCGGCGAATATGGTGGTAAAAAATATTTAGAATTGGAGACAATTAAATTATTCACAAAAAAGCAATTCAAAAATAACCGCCGAGGTCTCGGTTTTGACAGACGAGGAAAAGACGGCAAAGGTCCTGCCTGCAAAGCAACTTCTACCGTAAGTTACGGACACACAGGCTTTACGGGCTGCATGGTTTGGGTAGATCCCGAAGTAGGATTGGTTTATATATTTTTATCAAACAGAATCCACCCAGATATTGAAAACAAAAAAATTGTGGAATTGAATGTTAGAGAACGTGTGCAAGCAATTATATATCAATCTATTGAAGAATAAAACATCATGAAACAAACACTTCTATTTATTCTTGTTATTTTGTTTATTAGTTGTTCTAATAAACAAAATACAGATAAAAACAATTCAATAATTTCGTCAAAAGAAGAGGCGGAAGTTGAACCTAAAAACGAATATCCGCAATTACTTGGCGATAAACTTCTATTTTATGATTCATTAGATTACAATGGTTTAACAAGTCCAGACACCGTTTTAATTCTTGAAAAATCTACTGATAGCTTGTCTTTATTAGAATTAAGTAACAAATATTCAGACAAATATAAAACAGGTATTTTAAATTTATCAAACTATCGTAATTTTGAAAAACAAGATACTTTTGCTTTTTTTATTGATATACAATCAAACGAAAATATTTTAGAAGAAATTGGATTTGGAAAAAAGACTATTTTAACAAAAATCCGTAAAGAAAATTTTGATTTAATAGACTCAATAACAATTGATAATATTGATTTATTTTATTCAAATTATCATGTTTGGGACATAGATACAACTTATACAATTATAAATCCAGTAAAGTTATATCATAACGCCAGAATTTTTTCACGATTGCTAAAATTTAACGAACTTGGAGAACAAATAAATAGTATTACTTTTTACAATTATCAGATTAAAGAAGTATTAAGATATAACAATAAAGTTTTGATAGGCTTAAACTCTGGAAAAAATGGAAATCGTTACTCAAAAACAAATTATACTTGTAGATTTGTTTTATTAGATAAGAATTTTAATATTTTGTGGATAAAAGAGCAAAAAAAAATAGGAATGCAGTCACATATTTTAACAGGTTTTGTTCAAAAAGAAAATTTTGCTTTTAATATAGAAGTAATAGATATTTGTGGTGGTTGTTATGATCATTGGTGGAAATATCTATTAGAAATAAATGAAAATGGTATTATGTCTTATTCTTTTATTAGGTTACCTTCAAAAGTGAAAAATACTGAAACATTAGAAAGTTGGTATTCTATTGAATTAATTGATGTTAATATTGATAAAAAGAATTCTTCTTTTTGTATTAAGAATTAGAAAAACAATGTTTTTTTTGCAAAGTCAGATTATAATTATATATTTGTAATAAATCATCGGAACACATCTTAGAAATTTTTTTTATGGAAAAATATTTTAACACAACAGGACCGTGTAATAAAGAAAGTCATTATATTGTTCCCATTTTGGAACGGCGAAAAGAATTGGGAGCTTTAATAAAACGTGGTCAATATTTTGTTATTCATGCGGCAAGGCAAACAGGAAAAACTACGCTAATAAAAACATTGGTAAATCATATCAATAAAGGCGATGATTATTATGCTTTGTATTGCTCTCTGGAATCTGTCCAAGTTTTTGTTGAACCAGAAGTAGGTATTAAGCAAATATTAGGGAATATAAGAAAGGCATTAAGATATTCTAAAATACCTGGTAAAGAGACTTTTGGAGATGACACCGAACGAGAAACAACAAGCACTTTAATTGGTGTTTCACTTACCGATTTTTGTATTCAATTAGACAAACCTCTAATAATTCTTTTCGACGAAATTGATGGCTTGGAAGACGGAACACTAATAACTTTTTTGCGACAGCTAAGAGACGGATACATAAATCGTCCGGAAATTCC
>JAOZQN010000723.1 GCA_029932195.1 Bacteroidales bacterium
ATTTTGTAATCAATTAATATACAACCTAATAAACAAATAAACCTTTTTTAGTATACACACTCTAATCTTTTTCGCTTTGCGAAGCCAAAAGCCAACTGCCAAAAGCTAAACTCCCCCAATATGTTACACACTCAAATCATAATACAAATATAAAAATAATTTAAACAATAAAAAAAGTATCATTTAATTATAGGTAGCTACTTACTTGTAATTTCCAATAAAAACTTTTTCCATAAAAATAGCTTCTTGTTTTATTACTTTTACGATGTAATTTCCACTAACTGAGTGAATTGGTATTTGCGTGTGTGTTGCAGTTAGATTTCCTTCGTAAACCTTTTGCCCCACAATACTAAATATTTCTACTTTGGCATCTATATCATCTTCATTTATAGTTATATAAACATTGTTGCTATTTGAATAAATTACAATTTGTTGGTCTTTTTCGGCTTCAACATCTGTGTTTTCGGTAATTTCAAAAACAATGGACAAGCGGTCTTCAAAACGTCCAGTTTCTGTGTAAAATGAGTAGCTGAAATTATTGATTATTTCAAAAATGCTGTTTGTTTGAGCGTCTTTTAAATAGGCTGTAACGGTGTCGGCAAGTTGCATTTCTGGAATTGAGATTTTGTATTCGCCTGATGTTCCTGCTTTTATACCTAATGGGACTTCTAATTCGTTATAAATTTCTGGTAGAGAATTTATTGCCATTGTCATTCCTTCTGTACTTGTAATAAAGTAGATTTGAGGCACTTGCGTTGATGTTGTGTATAATTTTAGTGCATCGTATTCGCCATCATATTCGGTTGTTGCTTCTGGAATAAATCGCAGTGCTGTTTGGTCTGTAATTCCATCTTTTTCAAGTTGTAAGAATATTTTAGGCTCATCTCCTTTTTTATCATTTTTATGAAATTGTGAATTGCTATGTGCTCTTGCTAAGTTATTTAACTGAACACTTGCACCTGCGGCATTTGCTCTCACATAAAATCCTTGCATTGGTGGCACATAACAAGTTCCTTGATTTAATGCAATTGAAGAATAAGGACTATTTTGTTGTCCGGCAACATAATATAAATAATTATTGAAAGCACCCGAACCATTGTCGGCATATACATAAACTGCGTTGTCTATATTTGTTTTTGTAACGCTTTCTTCGTTCCAATTAATTGTTGAAGGATATGGATTTGATACGAGATTCCAACCATCAAAAATTGTATTTCCATGAAATCCTGTGTTGTCTGTGTGAGTTAAATTTATGCTTATATTTCCATTGTTGTGTTCACCAGTAAATTCAACAGTTTGTGTGCCACCATTTTCTGTTCTAACTGCATATCCCCTACCTGTTTGCATTGTTCCTGTTGGATACATTGTCCAGCCCATTGTTCCGGTAAATTCGTCGTTTAACCATGTGTCGGCAGTTGATTCATTGTACCAATAGAAATCTGGTGTGTAGTTAAATAGTGTAGCATTTGCATTTGTTATTGGACTTCCAATATAATGCCACATAAAATCTGTAAGATAAAGTTCCGATTTTGTGGTTGCTCCTCCTCCATTTGTTACTGTTCCATAAGCGATTAACGAGGCATTTCCTGTTGCATCAGATTTTAATATCAATTCGCCATTTTGGTTCAGATTTTTATGAATTGTTAAATATTTCATTGGTTCAATCCAAACATGCGAACCTGCATCTATTGTCATATTTTCAACTTCTGCTAACTTATCTGCTTTACTATTTACTTCTGGATAATTGGTTACATTTGGAATTTGAACTGTTGTTCCATAAGTTGGAACTTGCCCGCTACTCCAGTTTCCTGAATTATTCCAGTCTGTGTTTGTTGCTCCTGTCCAACTTACAAGTCCAAGATATTCATCTGCACCAATATACGGCGGATTTTGACGTGTTTCTTCATCAATATCTAAACTAATTCCAGCTATTGGAGTTCCATTTGCCAAACTCGTATTTTTTGTGTGTAAATCATCTACTCCCAAAAAGTTGGGATTGTTTATTCTGGCATTAGTTCCAACTGTTCCTACTATTCCTGTATCAAAGAAGTTGTTATAGTCAATAGTTGAAGCAGTTAAACTTGTCTGGTCAAAATTTTCGGCTGTTCCTGCGGAGTTGAAAATATTATTTTTCAGAACCAAATTATTTGCAGTATTCACTCTAAATGCGAAGCCTGTTGCAGAATTATTATTCAAACTATTGTAATAAAAATTAATATATTCGCTTGAACCTGTGGTGCTTACAATATCAATTCCGTAACTTGCGTTTGCATTTCCGATTGAAATCATATTGTTATAAATATCAGGTTGTTCGGTGGCATCGCCTGAAATATCGTCTAAAAATAAACCTGTTCCATCGGCAGTTATTGCATAAATTTGATTGTTGTAAATTTGAGTATTATTTTCGGCTGTTTGCAAATAAATTCCAGTAAAATCGGTGCGAGTAGAGTTTGTAATTATCTCATTCTTAATAATATCTGGTTGATTTTGATTTATTAAACTTACGCCTCTAAATGATTGATTTTCAAAAATATTATTTTCTACATCAATAAAATTCATTAAAGTTGCAGAGCTGTTACCTTCTAAATATAAACCAGTTGCACCATTAACAAAAGTATTTCCAGTAAAATTTAAAGAATATGCACTCTCTTGTGAGGAGTAAATTAAAGTATGATTATTTGAATTTGTAGTTGTGCTAACACCTTCAAATACACAATTTTGAAAAGCAATATTATCTGTTTCATTTATAATATCTACAACTCGTCCAAAGTCAGCATCAAGCGATTTTAATTTTAT
>JAOZQN010000141.1 GCA_029932195.1 Bacteroidales bacterium
TTCTTTGTGCATAATAACTGATTTTTTATGTCAAGCTATTTCAGGGGAAGACATTATAAACCCTGACAGAGTCCAAAAACCTGTCAGGGTTCAAAATAATTGCTACAAATGGTCTGTAGGAAGCGGAAAATCACCTGCGGGAAGCGGAAAATGGTCTGCGGAGAACGGAAAATCATCTGCGGGAAGCGGAAAATGGTTTGCGGAGAACGGAAAATCATCTGCGGGAAGTGGAAGATGGTCTGCGGAGAGTGGAAAATCATCTGCGGAGAGCTATTTTTTATGTAAAATGATGCAAAAATGATATAAAATCGTTGTTTTTTGTTGTAAAATAGGCTATAAGTGGTCTTTTTCCTTAGGGCACTCCTAAAAACCCAAAGTGCCTAACGGCATGTTACTCAAAATATTTAAAATGCTCATTTACAACAGTAAACTCAAATCTTAAATGTTTTGAAAGCCTTGATATTTGAGTTTTTAGTGTTTATAATGGGTTTTGTTGAAAATATAATCTACACGTTACTAAGTGCCTACGGTACGTTAGTAAGTGTATTGCTGACTTACTAACGTCTATTTAATCTGATAAATGTATTATAAAAACATGATAATTATTTACATTTTGTAATCAAATAATATACAACCTAATAGACAAATAAACATTTTTTAGCTTAATCTAATTTTTTCGCAGGTAGATTCTATGCTGTCTTTGGAAATATCAAAAATTATGGCATTCGTAATATCAAAACGTCTTAAAACTTCGTATTTCAATGATTGACGAACTGCCCAGACTTGCAAAATATCAGGCTCTTTAAGTAGCTTTTCTATGGAATCTGACCAGCCCTTTCCTTTTAATTCAAAAGGTCCTATTTCATCAATAAATACAACTTTATTTTCAGATAAATTTTGTGGTAATAAAATGTTTTTACCAAACTCTATTCCTTTTTTATTAAAATAAAATTTCCCTATTTTAAGGTCAGTATCAGCTGGTTGTGAACTACAAATAATATGACTTTCCTCGTTTTTAAGATTTTTTAAAGTAAATTTAGAACGTTTATTTTTTTCAAATTCTCCTTCGGCAATAAAACCTCCCGATTTTATATTATGATTTTTCAGACAATCTACAATTTTCTGAATATAAGTAGTTTTACCACTATGTTTTTCTCCTGTTACAATAAAAACTGTTCTGTTTTTTCTAGCATCTGTAAATTTTTCTAATAAATGGTCTGCAATTAACATGTTGTTAATTAAAGCAATAAATGGCTGTTTGAAAAACATTTTAGGTTTTACTGCATTTTTAATAATATATGGCAAAGCCGAAAAAGCCAAGCCAATTGCCTTATAAAGTTGGCGAAATCCTTTACGATAGAGAATAATTTTCACAATTGGATTGCGAAGTTCCGAACTAATCGCCGAAAATCCTATCATTAAGAGAGTTGCACGTAAGCTCATTTCTAACCCTACAATTATTCCAGAAGTTTGAAAAATATTGCCAGTTTGAAATCCATTATAAAAAATAGACGAGATAATTGTGAGCAAAACAACTTGTATCCAGACCATTGGGCGAGTCAGGTGTCGTAATGCTCGTTTGTAATAAATTACGCAAAAAACAACATAAACCAAAATAATTCCTGCAGAAATATACAAACTGACAAAATTTACAAGTGCCATGCTAATAATCATTACTGCAAAATGAAAGAACAGTAGAAAAACAGAATATTTATGCGTTTGTTTGCTTGTTTCCAAGTATTTTTTGCTAAAATCTAATTTTATTTTACTATCTTTTTGTTCTTTATTTTTTATAGAAATAACTTTTTTTCCAATAAAATATCCCGAAAGGGAGGCGAATATTCCAAAAAAAATGTATAATGAGCTAAGGATAAAAAATGCTTCGTAAAAGTTTAAATTTTCTACCCTAAGTTGTTTTGTTGTAAAATAATATAGATTCTCAAAAATTTTAACAATGTTAAAACCATACAGGATAAGAAGAGTTATAACTTTATGTATAACAACACTATACAGAGCCATGATTCCTGCAAATACATATCCAAAAAAGTTCCTTCCGAATAGGAAAAGGGTTAATTCTAATACAAGTGCTTCGGTAAAAATTCCTGTCATAGGACCAATTAAAACAGCACTCGGCGACACAGATTTCATCAATGCACAGATTAATCCTGCTCGCCAGAATAATCCTTTTTCTTTCCACATTTGCCCAAAAGCAATCATTAGGCCAACACCAATAACAGTAAGGATTGTGCCTGCCATTGGCAAACGGATATTATGGAAAAAACTTCCTATAATTATCTCAAAACTAGCCCACAAACTACCAAGAACAGCCGCTTTAAGCCAAATATCTTTTATGTCTTCTTTATAAATTTCCATTAAGTAAGTAGGTGCTTAGTTTTAAGTGTTTAGTTTTTAATTATCTTTCGCTTGACAATAAGCATATTACAAAATAAAAAAACATTGTTTTTATTTGTCCATCTACTTACTTATTTTTATTAACGAAAAATGCCAAGTCCGAAAACCTGGCATAATCATTATGAAAAAACTATCTTGTTTTACAATTGATTGATATTTAAAATTTAATGATAATTGTCAATCGTAAATCTAATCTTCGTCTTCTTCCTTAGTGCTCTTTTTAAGAAGTGCTTTTTGCACGTCTGGAGAAACTTGTGCGTATTCGTCAAATTCCATAGTGTAAGAACCACGTCCTCTCGTTATAGAGCTAAGTGAAGTAGAGTATTTATCTAACTCAGCCAAAGGCACTTTTGCTTTTAAAACATCGTATCTTCCTTCGTTACTCATTCCTTGAATTATTGCTCGTCGTCCTTGCAAGTCGCTCATTATGTCTCCCATGTTTTCCGATGGAATTCTAACTTCTACATTATAAACAGGCTCCATAATTTTTGGTGAAGCAGCTCTAAATGCTTCGTCAAATGCGTGTCTTCCAGCAAGTTTGAACGATATTTCGTTTGAATCTACTTGGTGCATTTTACCGTCATACACAGCAACTCTAATATCTCGTGCATAACTTCCCGTAAGTGGTGAGTTTTCTAATTTTTCCATTACACCTTTTATAATTGCTGGCATGTAGTTTTTGTCAATAGAACCACCTACAATACAGTTATAAAACATAAATTTTCCTCCCCAGTCTAATTTAAACTCTTCCTCTCCTCTAACAGAAAGTGTTATTTCTTTGTCTTTAAATTTATAGGTTGCTGGTTTGTATTCTCCATCTTCGTACGGAGAAATAAGCATATGAACTTCGCCAAATTGACCTGCTCCACCCGATTGTTTTTTGTGCCTGTAGCTTGCGTAGGCTGGTTTGGTAATAGTTTCGCGGTAAGGAATTTTTGGAGCAAAAAGTTCTGTTGCTAATTTGTGCAAACTGTCAAGATGCCATCTTACAGTTGTAATATGATATTCTCCTTGTCCAGAAAGGATTAACTGTCTTAATTCTTTTGAATATTCAGCAATTACTGTTGGGTCTTCTTCGTGCATTTTGTGAAGAATAGAACCTAATTTTTCGTCGTCGGTTTCTTCTACTGCTTTTATTGCTGTTCTAAATTTTGGCTCTGGATATTTTATTCCGTCAAAAATAATATCACTACCTTTTTCACTTAAAGTATGGTCTCCTTTTGTATCTTTTAATTTTACTGCTGCACCAATATCGCCAGCATACATTTTAGAAACTTTTTCTTTTTTCTTACCAAGTGCTGCACTTATTTGCGAAACTCTTTCTTTGGAGTTTTTATTTTGATTAATTAAATCTTGTCCTTCTTCAATTACTCCAGACATAACTTTAAAGAATAGAACTTCGCCAACGTGAGTTTCCGAAGTGTTTTTAAACATGAATAAAGCTGTTTTTCCATCTTCTTCACATTTTATTTCAGTGCCGTCAGTAGTTGCAACTGCTGGCATTAGGTCTGGGCTTGGTGCTACGTTTGTTATAAAATCTAATAATCTCTGCACGCCAAAGTTTTGTTTTGCCGATGTGCAAAATACTGGAAATAGTTCTCTATCTACAAGACCGTTAGTAAGACCTTTCATCATTTCGTCTTCGGTAAGTCCATCATTTTCGAAGAATAATTCCATTAATGCTTCGTCAGATTCTGCGGCAGATTCTATTAGTGCATTTTTTAATTCGTCTGCTCTATCTACTTCGTCTTCTGGAATATCTAATGTTTCACCTTCGCCACCATCTGCATTCCATTTTATCATTTTCATTTTAACAAGGTCAATAACAGCATTGTATCCAGCTCCTGCATTAACAGGATATTGAACTATTGCTACTTTACCACTTAAAACTTCTTTCGCGTCTTCTACAGTCTTCAGGAAATTAACATTTTCGTGGTCAAGATGATTTGCTACAATAATAACTGGTTTGTTTAGGCTTTTTGCAAGTCTCCAATTAGTCTCTGCACCTACTTCAATACCATTTTTTGTGTTAAGCACCAACATTGCAGTATCTGCAATATTTAGAGACGAAACTGCTCCTCCAACGAAATCGTCGCCACCAGGAGCATCTAAAATATTAACTTTTTTATCTTTCCATTCTGTATATAATACCGACGAGTAAACCGAGTTTCCTTGCTCATGCTCTACTTCTTTGTAATCCGAAATAGTATTTTTTTTATCTACTTCGCCTCGGCGATTAATTAAACCGGCTGCAAAAGCCATAGACTCAGCAAGTGTGGTTTTTCCCGAACCAGAATTTCCAACCAATGCTATATTTCTAATTTCTTTCGTTTTGTAAACTTTCATTGTTTTAAGATTAGTTATTATATTTCAAAATGGATTTTTTTCGCATATTTATGTAGTGCAAGTTTTATGTTGTAATTTGCAATATACAATTTGCAAAAAATCAAGGCACAAATATAATATTTTTTTGAATATTCAAAATACTTAATTAAATTATTTTTATAAATAAAATATATCTTAAATGTAATAGCTTTGTTGTGAATGTGTTAGTTGTTTTTCTAATAAAAAGTTGATGTTTTTTTCTTTACTAAAAATGTTTTTTTTGATAATTAAGTAAAATTAATAGTGTTTTATTGGAAAATCATTGTGCTTTTGAAAAATTCTAATTCCATAATACTAAAGAGGATGTCTTCGTTTACCCAAAAACTTAATTACTCCAGATTAAAAGTATTGGTTCATAACAATTATTTACGCATCAAATGTATTTTATTCATTTTTCAAAAAAAAAGTATCCATAAAAAAAAGTGTATTTTATTGACCTGTCAGACAACCTTTTAATTATTGCAACTTTGTTTTGTGTAAATAGAAAAACTGTCTAACATGTAATTTGTTGCTGTAAAACATACAATTAAATTTGGTAAGTAAATAATTTTTATTAGGCAGAATTATTTTTGACACGGACTCTTATTTAGAATGATTATAAAATAGTTGATATTTAGTTCTTTTATTTCTTAACAAAGAAAAAATAACTAATTTTATAGCTGATTTTGAAAAAAAGTGATAGTGAGATTAAAAAAAAGAATATTCCTATTAAACTTTATTAAATTACTATTTATTAATTTAACGCTTATTATTTATATTAACTATAAAACTAAATACTATGAAAAGAAGAGATTTTCTTAAACAAGCCGCCGTTGCCTCAGCAGCAACCGCAATAGGTTTGAGTATTCCTTTGTCTGTGCAAGCAAAGCAGAAGAAGATTGAAGAAGAGTGGAGATGGGATAAAGCTGTCTGCCGATTTTGTGGAACAGGCTGTGGAATTATGGTAGCTACAAAAAATGATAGAATTGTAGCTGTAAAAGGAGACCCAAAAGCTCCAGTAAATAGAGGGTTGAATTGCATTAAAGGATATTTTAATGCAAAAATAATGTATGGTAAAGACCGGATAAAACATCCTCTTATGCGTGTAGATGCAGAAGGAAACTTTGCTAAAAATGGTAAATTTAAACCAGTAAGTTGGAAACGAGCATTCGATGAGATGGAAGTGCAAATTAAAAAATCACTTGCAGAACTCGGACCAACAGGAATTGGAGTTTTTGGTTCAGGACAATACACTATTCAAGAAGGATACGCCGCAGTAAAATTAATAAAAGGTGGTTTCCGTTCCAACAATATTGATCCAAATGCAAGACACTGTATGGCTTCTGCCGTTGCTGGATTTATTCAAACATTCGGAATTGACGAACCATCAGGCTGTTACGATGATATTGAACTTACAGATACAATTGTAACTTGGGGAGCAAACATGGCAGAAATGCATCCAATACTTTGGTCAAGAGTTTCTGATAGAAAATTATCTAATCCAGACAAAGTAAAAGTTATAAATCTTACCGCTTACAGCAACAGATGCTCCGACCTGGCAGATACAGAAATTGTATTCAAACCAAGCACAGACCTTGCAATCTGGAATTATATAGCAAGAGAAATCGTTTATAATCACCCAGAAGCAATAGACCAAGATTTTATTGATAAACATACTGTTTTCGCCACCGGTCCTGTGGATATAGGATACGGAATGAGAACTGCCGACCACAAAGATTTTTCAGACCTTGAAAGAGAAACTGTAAAAAAAGAAAGTTCAAAAGTTTTATCAAAAGATGAAGGAATTGCACTTAGTTATCTTGGTCATAAAGAGGGAGATACATTAGAAATGAAAAATAGAGGTTCTGCAGGTAAACACTGGAAAATTTCTTTTGAAGATTTCAAAAAAGCATTAGACGCATATACCTTAGACTATGTTGCCGAACTATCAAAAGGCGATATTGATGAAGATATTGAACAATACAAAGCAAAACTTCAAGAACTTGCAGATTACTACATTGAAAAAGGAAGAAAAATAGTTTCGTTCTGGACAATGGGTATGAACCAACACATTAGAGGAACTTGGGTAAACGAACAAGCATACATGGTTCACTTCTTACTTGGGAAACAAGCAAAACCAGGAGACGGAGCATTCAGCCTTACTGGACAACCTTCTGCCTGCGGAACTGCACGTGAAGTAGGAACATTTGCTCACAGACTTCCTGCCGATATGGTTGTTAAAAATCCAAAACATCGTAAGCTTACAGAAGAACTTTGGAAACTACCAGAAGGAACTCTCAATCCTAAAGTTGGAGCACACGTAATGAAACTTCATAGAGATATTGAAGATGGAAAAATTAAATTTGTTTGGGTTCAGGTAAATAACCCATATCACAATACAGCAAACGCAAACCACTGGATAAAAGCTGCTCGTAAATTAGATAATTTCATTGTAGTTAGCGACCCGTATCCAGGAGTATCTGCAAAAGTTGCCGACCTTATCCTCCCAACAGCAATGATTTACGAAAAATGGGGATCTTATGGAAACGCCGAACGTAGAACACAACATTGGAAACAACTTGTTACGCCAATAGGTGAAGCAATGCCAGATACTTGGCAAATTGTAGAACTTTCTAAACGTTTCAAAATTAGAGATGTATGGGGAGAACAAACAATACCTGGACTGGACGCAAAATTACCAGATGTTACAGGATCCGCTGCTGATTTAGGATACAATCCAAACAGCACGCTTTACGAAGTGCTTTTTGCAAACGAAGAAGCAAAATCTTACAAGGCAGACGACCCAGTAGGACAAGGATACATAAACACCGAAGCCAACGGAGATAGCCGAGAAGTAATGGGCGAAGACGGGCAACTTTGGAAAGGATATGGTTTCTTTATTCAAAAATATCTTTGGGAAGAATACAGAAAATTCGGTCTTGGTAAACAACATGACCTTGCAGATTTTGATACTTATCATAAAGTAAGGGGTTTAAAATGGCCTGTTATAAACGGAAAAGAAACACAATGGCGATTTAATTCAAAATATGACCCTTATGCACAAGAAGCCGGAACAGGCGATTTTGCATTTTATGGCAAAGCACTCAAAAAAATCCCACAAGGAGACCTTAAAGGTCCAGACCCAGACAAAGAAAAATATGATTTATCAAATAAAGCTAAAATTTTCTTCCGTCCATACATGGAGCCACCAGAAATGCCCGAAGGAGATTACAATTTTTGGCTTAGCACAGGACGTGTATTAGAGCATTGGCACAGTGGAACAATGACTATGAGAGTTCCCGAATTATACCGAGCCGTGCCAGAAGCACTTTGTTATATGCACCCAGAAGATGCCAAAAAAATTGGACTATTAGACAACGACCTCGTTTGGGTAGAGTCTCGTAGAGGACGAGTGCAAACTCACATAGATACCAGAGGAAGGGTAAGACCTCCAAAAGGACTCGTTTATGTGCCTTGGTTTGACGAAAAAGTGCTTATTAATAAGGTAACATTAGACCACACTTGCCCAATATCCAAAGAAACAGACTTTAAAAAATGTGCTGTCAAAGTATATAAGGCAACTGCTAAAAAAGAGGAACATGCTTAATTGTATTGCTTAATTGTATTGCTTAATTGTTTTATTGTTGAATTGTTAAAATATTGAATTATGAGTCTATTCCGATAAGTGTATTTTTGCCAAAATCAAGGCGAATACCAATTTTAC
Source organism: Bacteroidales bacterium (assembly GCA_029932195.1). Classification (GTDB taxonomy): domain Bacteria; phylum Bacteroidota; class Bacteroidia; order Bacteroidales; family JAOZQN01; genus JAOZQN01. Next base: position 8,501 of record JAOZQN010000141.1, read on the forward strand.
AACCCTAATTAATTGATTAATTAGCTTGCTCATTGTAAATGAGAATTTTAAAATTTGTATTCAACGCCGAGTTTGGCAAAAAGATGCTTGTCGGAGGGGGGGACTCAATTATAAAATAAACAATTAATTAATGAGGTATTTTAGCATCAAATATAATTAGGTAATTCAATAATCCAGCAATAAAACAATTTAGCAATAAAACAATAATTTAAAAATGTCAGAAACAATGCCAACACGCCGAGAACTAATAAAGAAATTATTAAAAAGTTCTGGATATATGTTTATGGGTGGAGCTTTTTGGGGAGGCTTAATTAATGAAACCAAAGCCTCAGATCTTACTTTGCGACCACCCGGAGCAATAGAAAAGGACGAATTTTTGAAAAAATGTATCAAATGTGGAGCATGTGTAGAGGCTTGCCCCTACGACACACTCATGTTAGCTACTGTTGAAGACAAAGCCGCACTCGGAGCACCGTATTTTAAACCACGAGAAATACCTTGTTACATGTGCCTTGATATTCCTTGTGTTCCACCTTGCCCTACGGGGGCTTTGGATTTAAAATCTTTGTTGAAAACCGATGAAGAAACAGGGGAAGAAGAGATGGACATAAATATTTCACGAATGGGAGTTGCTCTTATAGACGAAGCCACCTGTATTGCTTTTGAAGGAGTACAATGTGATGCCTGTTTTAGAGCTTGTCCATTAATGAATGAAGCTATTTATACAGAGTATATCAGAAATGAGAACACTGGAAAACATGCTTATTTAATACCAGTTGTAAAAGCAGATGCCTGCACGGGTTGTGGTGCTTGCGAACATGCTTGTGTTATGGAAAAATCGTCCATAGTTATTTTGCCACATGCAGTTGTGCAAGGAAAACAAGGAGACCACTATTTGATGCAAGACGATGATGATCAAAATTTAGAAAACATAGAAAATATAATAGACGAAAGCGAAGGTGCTTTGGACTATCTGAATGGAGACTGGGAGGACTTGATAGATGAATAAGATAAAAAATTCTAAATACTTAATAATAAGACGAATTGTTCAATTATCTATCTTATTCTTATTTGTAGGGGCTAATATTTGGGGCTGGAAAATATTAACCGGAAATTTAAGCACAGCCAAAGTTTTAGACACGTTTTATCTCGCAGACCCTTATGCAATTATCCAAATGTTTGCAGCAGGTTCAATTGTTGGCATAGATGCGATAATTGGAGCTGTAATTACTTTGCTTTTTTATTCGCTTATTGGCGGAAGGGCTTTTTGTAGTTTTGTTTGTCCTATAAATATTGTAACCGATACGGCTGCATGGGCAAGAAAATTATTACTAAAAAAATCTGACGTTAATATTTTGAATATCAGCAGAAAAACAAGATATTATATACTTGCAATTAGTCTAATAGTTTCGGCTATTACAGGAGTTGCCGCTTTTGAATTTATTAGTCCAATATCAATTTTGCATAGAGGAATAATTTTTGGAATAGGTACAGGTTGGATAGTTATACTTTTTGTCTTTTTATTTGATTTACTGATACTTGAACGAGCTTGGTGTGGACATTTATGCCCACTCGGAGCATTTTATTCGTTGGTAGGCAAGTTTAATTTCATAAAAGTTAAACATAAAGTAGAAAATTGCACCAAATGTATGAAATGTTTTGACGTTTGTCCCGAAAAACAAGTTCTTAGTATTGTTACCAAACAATCAGGACAAATAAAATCGGGTGCATGCACAGCTTGCGGAAGATGTATAGACGTTTGCGACGACGACTCTCTAAAATTTTCATTTAATAATTATAAGAAAAATTAATTTTTGGATTGTTGAATTATTTTATTGTTAAATTGTTAAACCTTAATTCTAATAATTTAACAATAAGACAATTTAATCAATCCAGCAATACAACAATTTTAACAATTTTAACCATGTATAATAAAATCACATTTTTATTTGTTGTTTTGTTTTCAGTTTTTATGCTTACCTCTTGTGGTGATAAAAAGGAGAAAACAAAAGAATTTACCGAAGATAATCTTGGCTTTATAGATGCCAGTTTAACAGAAGACGAAGGATTACTTGGCGAAAAGCCAGAGTATTCAAGCACACAACCTGGCTCAAACGAAATTGAGGATAGAGCATTCCAAGATGCTCCACCAATGATTCCTCATACCGTAGATGGATTTTTTCCTATAACAAAAGACAATAACATGTGTAATACTTGTCATATGCCAGAAGCAGCAGAAGCTGTAGGAGCAGTTCCAATGCCTGTCTCACATTTTCAAAATTGGAGACCAGATGTTGTAGAAGAAGATGGACTTTATAAAGTAGAAAACAATGAGGATTTTCATAATGAAACATTAGAATCGCTTAATAATGCTTATTTTAGTTGTTCTCAATGTCATGTACCTTTAAGTAATGTAGAAATTCATATAGAAAATTTATTTACTCCAGAGTTTAAAGATGAACTTGATAAAAAGAAATCTACCTTAGGTGAAAGCATAGGAGACGGGATATAAGAGGTTTGTTAAAAGTTTTAAAGTATAAAGTTAAATGTAATTTACTTAAAATAAGCATTTTACATTTTGCAAATATGGAAAGACCCAGGTGTAGCTCTTATTACAGGGGGACTCCTAAAAACTCAAATATCAAGGTTTTTAAAATATTTAAGATTTGAGTTTACTCTTGTAAATGAGGATTTTAAATATTTTGAGTAACATGCCGTTAGGCACTTTGAGTTTTTTGGAGTCTCATATAGAATAATAATGAAAAAGATGAACAATTAATACTTGTTCATCTCTTTTTATGAAAAATGAGTCCACTACGAAAAGTATTTTTTTGGCTCACATTGAAAAGTTGAGGAGGATAATGTAAAACATTTAGTTTTTTTTCTTTATTAAAGCATTATCCTTACTGTTTGTAAGTAAATCTATAATTAGTGTCTGGACGGAAATAGATAACAATTTATATATCAAATAAATACAAGGCTAAATCAATTTGAATGTTTAAAAACAAAAAAAGATAAAACACTGATAATCACGGTGTAAAAAAAACAGACAATGCTATAAGTTTGTAAAATACAAAACATTCAAACCAATTTAACAAGATAACACACTGTATGATTGCTTATTACCTATTTCCGTCCAGAGACTAATTAGAAAAAATAAAGTCGTTTTAATTTTGAATTGTCAAAAAAAAAGAGTAACTTTACAACCCGCACGGCTCACAATGATTTGTGCGATATGTGCAACGCAAAAAATAAAAAACCAAATATTTGTTGCTTTTAAGCAACAAATATCTTATCTTTGCAAAAAAAATAAATGCAAGTAGAAAGTCAAGTCATACAAAGTTTTATAAAGAAACAACAAAATTCAGAAAATAAAATATCTGTTAATAAAAAAAAACAAGCCGGTATTTTTTTTACTAATGATATTTCTACTATTGAAAATATTATCAATATAATTAATTTTAAAGATAATGTTTTAAATAAAAAAATTCTTGAACCTTCTGTTGGACATGGTATAATTTTAATAAAATTATTAGATAAATTAATTAAATTTCACAACGAACAAAAAACAATAGAACTATTTATAGAAAACAATCTTTTTTTTGTAGATATTGACATTTCAATGATTGAAAATACGAAACAAAATATAAAAGGTTGGTTTTTTTCTGTATTTAACACTTCCTATCAAGGTAAATTCAATTCATATTGCTATGATTTTACACAAAAAGAAA
>JAOZQN010000142.1 GCA_029932195.1 Bacteroidales bacterium
AGATAACACACTGTATGATTGCTTATTACCTATTTCCGTCCAGAGACTAATTATTATTACCATACATTGTTTCTGCTTTTTCTAAATCTGCTTTTGCTTCTACAAATCTGCCAAGTTTTATGTATGCAAAAGCTCTACTATGATAATATTTTCCTATGGGTTTTAATTCTATTGCTTTATTATAATATGTTAATGATTTTTCATATTCTTGATTTTTCCGATACATTACGGCTGTATTTTTCCAAACATCCGCATCATTAAGTTTTAACTTTAATTTTTCTTCAAAACATTCTGCTGCTTTTTCGTATTGTTCTAAACCATTATATATCCAACCAAGATTACTCCAAGCCATATCTGCTTTTTCAGGTTCTATCTCAATAGCTTTTTCATAACAAATAATTGCACTATCTATTTGGTTTAATTTATTGTAAGTATAACCAAGCTGATGCCAGTTAAATCCAGATTGAGGCTCTTTTTCTACTACTTTTTTGTAGCATAAATTTGCATCTTGATAGTTTTCTACTGTTAGCATGTTTCTACCTAAATTACTCCATGTTTTTGTATCTAAATTCGTAAGACTTTTAATTTCTGGTGGTAAGATACTTTGCTCAGGAATAGTTATTAGTAATTTTGATGAGTCAATATCTATTATTCTGAGATTAGTTGAAAAAATTATTTCTTTTGGGAAGTTTGCAAAAGCACTACAAATGCTTGAGAGATATAAACAATCGTTGTCGTATAAATGAAGTGTTGTTAAATTATTCAAATTTCCTATTTCTGGTGGCAAAGTAGTTATTTTATTACCTCCTAAATAAAGTTTATTTAATTTACTCAAATTTCCAATTTCCGGTGGCAGAGTAGTTAAATTATTATTTCCTAAAGTAAGTATTGTTAAATTAACCAAGTTCCAGATTTCTGGTGGTAAACTAATTAATATATTTCCATTTAAAGTAAGTACTGTTAAATTATTCAAATTATCAATTTCCTGTGGTAAAGTGGTTAATGTATTATTGAATAAATGAAGTTTATTTAATTTACTCAAATTTCCTATTTCCAGTGGCAGAGTAGTTAATTTATTATTTGTTAATTCAAGTATTGTTAAACTACTCAAATTTCCAATTTCTGGAGGCAGAGTGGTCAATTTATTATCTCCTAAAGCAAGTATTGTTAAGTTAGTCAAATCCCCTATTTTTGGTGGCAGAGTTGTTAATTTATTATATCTTAAATCAAGTTCAGTTAAATTTGGCATATGAAAAACATAATCTGGTATTTCGGATAAACCATTATTATGTAAGTCTAATTTTGTAGTAAGCATCTTATCACATTTTGCAATCCAACTCATAATATCATTTTGGATTGGGGCATCTACAGATAACGGAGCAATTTGAAATTTCTTTTTTGCAGCTGTGTATTGGTAACTATTGTATAAATTTATTCCTTCTTGCCTTAATTTTTCGTATTGAGCAAAAGACGACAAGGCAATAATTAGAAATAGAAGTGTAATAACTATTTTTTTTGCTTTCATATTAGAGTATTTATTTATTTGTTTCTTAAAAAATGATATTACAATTAGGTAACATTTTTTTTATCTTTTGTCTCTCTTTTGTTGAAAAATTATTTTTCCCTAAATCTAATTCTTTTAAGTAAATTAAGGAGCTAATTTCTTTTGGCAAACTTGTTAAATTATTATCATATAAAGACAATTGAATTAGATTTGTGAGGTTTCCAATTTCTTTGGGCAGGCTGGTTAATTGATTACTTCTCAAATGTAAAATATACAAATTTGAGATTTGAAAGACTTCAGAAGGAATATTATTTCCTCCTTGACTAAAGCTAAAATCTAATTCTATTAAATTATTTAACTTGGTTATTTCAGCAGGCAATACAAGTGATTTATAGTCTTGTAAATATAGTCTTTCTAATTTCGGGAGATTAAACAATTCTATTGGCAACGAGTTTAATTGGTTAAAATCTAAAACAAGTTTTTTTAAGTTGTTTAATTTTCCTATTTCTTGCGGTAGTTCTGTTAAACTATTATAAGTTAAATAAAGTTCAGTTAATTTGTGTAAATTTCCAATAGTAGAAGAAAGTTTGGTTATTTTATTGAGGCTTAGAATGAGTATTTCAAGGTTTTCTAAATTTCCTACTTCTATTGGAAGTTTTGTTATCTTATTGTCTCCCAAATATAACTTTGTTAGATTTGTAAGTTTGCCAATACTTTTAGGTATGCTAACCAATTGATTTGAAATTACATCAAGCATTGTTAGTTCCTTCAAATTTCCTATATTATTGGGCAAATTACTTAAATTATTGTCTAATAAAATAAGTTCTGATAAATTAGTTAGACCACATATTTCTTTAGGTAATTCACTTATCTTATTCTCTTCTAAATTTAAAATTTTCAATTTGTTTAATTGTTTAATTTCAGAAGGGATTATGGTTATTTCATTAATTGATAAATTCAATTCCTCTAAATTAGGCATATAAAAAACATATTCTGGTATTTTCTTTAATTTTTCATTAGATAAATCTAATTTAGAAACAAGCATGTCATCACATTTTGCAATCCAACTCATAATATCATTTTGGATTGGAGCATCTACAGAAAGCGGAGCAATTTGAAATTTCTTTTTTGCAGCTGAGAATTGGTAACTATTGTATAAATTTATTCCTTCTTGCCTTAATTCTTCGTATTGAGCAAAAGACGACAAGGCAATAATTAGAAATAGGAGCGTAATAATTGTTTTTTTTGCTTTCATTTTGATAATTTTAATTGTTATTGGGAAAATAAGTTTCTTTAAATTCAAGAATATTTTTATTATTTGGAGCAAAATCTAATGCTTTGTTCAAATATTCTTTTGCTATTTCTTTTTCATTATTTGGAGGATAATACATTTGTTTTGCGTTTGTATAATAAAAAATACTGCCTTTATCTTTAATAGTTTTTATTTTTTCGTTTATCTTATCATTATTATAATCCATTTTAGAAGTAGTATTTGCCAATAATATCGCCTCTTCAAATTTATCAATATTAATTAAACTATCAATTATTATAATATTATTATTAAACCTATCTTTAAATTCTAATTTTTGTAAACAAATGATAATACTATCTTTACTTATAGAAATGTCTGGAATTAGGTTTTGTGCCTCGTTGTATTTTTCTATTGCTTCTTCGTATTTTGCCTGGTCTTTTAATCTATTTGCATCTTCAATATATTTGTTAAATTGAGACTCTGTTAGTTGCTTTAGTGTTTTTTCTGCTTTTTGCATATTCACAAAACCAAAAACTCCAAACAAAATACTCACCACTGCCGCAATACTAACAATAATAATAATTGTTCGCTGTCTTTTTCGTTCCTTATTCCTTTCAATTCGTTCTTTTTCAGCTTTTTCTTTGGCAATTCGTAATTCCTCATTCCTAATTCGTAATTGTTCTTCCTCCTCTTCTTTTTCAATACGCTTTTTGCGAGATATTAAAATTGGTTCAATAAGTGTGTCGTGGCTAAGCTCGTATGAAAAACCGCCTGTGCTGTTGCGTTCTGCTCGCAAAAGGTGGGTGTCGGTTAGTGTTTTTAATGCTTCTTTGTTTACATAATCGTGGCAAATAATTTCATCAAGCGAAATTCTTTGGTTGTTTCTTATCAGTTGGTCTTCAATAAATTTTTGTGTTTCGGCTTTATTTTTCGTTTTGGCAACAGAGTTTTCGTAAAAATTAAAGAAAATATCTTCAAATTTTGGCAAATCTGCTTCTGTAATTTCTATATTATCGGTTTTTAGGGTGTGAGTTGCTTTTTCTTGTGCAATATCTTCTATTCGCTGGCAAATTATTTGCAACTGAGTGGTTTCTATATTTTGTTTTTGGTTGTTGCTAAGTGCATCAATAATTTTTTCAATAGCCTGTGTTTTAAACACAAAAGGAGGCGTTTCAAAATTGCCACTATCACTTGCAGGTTTTATAATTGCTTGCCTGGCTTGTTGGTTTTCAAGCGGTTTTAGTTCGTAAAAATTCTTCTGGATATTTGGCAACTTGTCGGTTAGCTTATTAATAAGGCTCAACCTATCGGAGCGGATAGCAAAAACAGTTTTTGTTTTCAGGTCGTCAAAAAGAATGTCGGTTTCGTCCTCCAAATCGGGGTTGTCGGCAATAAATTGTTTTACTTCAGTAGGCAAATTATCGTTTATAAGTTGTTGCAACTGCTCTTTAAATTCCTGAATTTGCTCTTGCGGATAAGAAAAAAGTTCTTCAAATTGGTCAAAAACTATTATAAATTTAAAATCATCGGAGTTTTTGTTCCTCAAATTTAATTGCTTAAAATAATGCCAAAGAGTTTTTTTGTAATCTGTTTGGTCTGCTATTTTATTTAAAATAGTTGTAGTATTTTTATCAGAAATGTTTTTTACAATATTTGTAATCTCTTCAACAGGGCTAATAGATTTTTCGTTGTTGTAGGCATAAAATCGTATTTTGAGAATTGTGTAATCTTTTTCCAATTTTGGCAACACACCCGCATTCAGCAAGGAGGTTTTTCCAATACCAGATTTTGCATATATCAAAATTTGATTTCGCAAAGAAATAAGTTTTTGCAGTTTTTTTATATCGTTGTCTCTACCAAAAAAGATGTTTTTTTGTTGTTCTGTAAATGGTGAAACTCCTGGGTATCTTCTTATTGACATATTATTGAAGTTTATTTGTTTTTTGGTAAATATTAGATATTTGATTTTTAATTTCAGACAATTCCACAAGGCTGTCCGATTTTCGGGCTTTATCTTTTATTGCCGTAATTTCTTTTATGGTATTGTCTATAAAAGTATCTACCAACGGTTGGTAAACATTTGCCTCTTTGCATTTATGCCCAAGTAAATTAACAAAATCGGTGTAATTATTTTCAATATTAAGAATGTTAAATTGCTTATTTATAAAGTTTTGTGTAAAATCTTCAATTTGTTTTGCAGTAAAACTATATGCCTCCGAATCTTCGTATAAATTTAGTGTAAACAGCAACAAACGATTATACCAACGATTAAAATCAATGCCAATAAAAATATAATTAGAAACATCGGTAATTTTGCTTTCTATTTCAATAGGTATTTTAACTTCCTGATTTTCATTCACATATTTATAAAACTGTTCGTGAGTATAAATATATTTTCCATCGGCGGCGGCATTTCCAAGCAGATTAAAAATTATGGGATTTTCAATTGTTGGCTCTGCTGTTTCTTGTTTGTTGTCGGGTTCGTAAAAAACAAATTCGTGTTTTTTATTGTATTTTTCAAAAATACGGTGCATAGTATCATCTGGCGACACCGAAACAATAAGCGAAAAAGGTATTTGTGCCAATTTAGGTAGCAGTTTATTTGCCAATGTATTTTCTTTCTGAAACTTTTTGGCATAATAGCTAAGTGCTTTTGTTTCAATCTGCCTATCGGAGCCTGGCATAAAAAAACCATCATTATTATTATATTCAATTTTTCTGCGGCTTATGCTTTTAAAGAATTTTTCGTGCAAAGAATTACCTTCTTCATCTACCGAAATATCTTGCCCCACAAACAAAATGCACTTTCCTATTTCTATCGCCTCAATTAAATCGTCCCAAGCAACATCATCAAAATCGTCTTCCGATAAATTTTCCGATTGCAAGTTTTCTTCTTTATTTATGGTGTCCAAACTTTTTAACAAATCGGCAAGTTGGTTGGCTATTTCCGTTTTTTCGTTTTTAATTTCGGTATTTGTTTCTTGCCCTGTAATAATATTTATGTCCCTTGCAGTAATATTTTGCAACTGGATATTATTATCTCCAAAAGTATGTATCTTATTGTTTGTGTTCATATTATCGGTTTGCATTGTTTTAAGTAGATTGACAATTTTAAATTTACGATTTACGATTGTTTTACACTTGAAAAATCAGAAGTATACTAAAGTGAATAAGGTTTTCGGATAAACCCGAAAGCGTCTGCAAGACCTGTCGGCGTTTGAAAATAATTAAAATCCGAAAACCTTATTCACTACAGTATAATTGATTACAAAAAGTAAAGATTTTAACCTAATTCAGTATATCAAAATTCTCACAAAACTAACAATAAATTTATCTTATCAAATAAATATATCCTCTAAGTGGTTTGTAAGTTTCGTTAAGATATAGGATATAGAAATATGTGCCAACGGGTAATTTGTCTTTTCCTATTGTTGTGCCAAACATATTTGTGCCATCCCAATTGCTTTCGTATGGCGAGGCTTCGTAAACCTTGTTTCCCCAACGGTTAAATATCACAATTTTATTTTCGGGATATAATTCTAATTCGTCAATTATTAGCACGTCATTTTGCCCGTTTCCTTCTGGTGAAAATCCTTCGGGAACAACTACACAGTGGTCTTCGTCTGCGTAATTTGGTATTCCGTCTTCGTCGCAGTCTCGGAAATCTCGGTAATCTATTCCAATTGTTATTTCGTAAGAGCATGATTTTTCGAGAGAAACTCCATCTATTATAGTCCAATTTACAAGGTGAGTTCCGCTTGCAAATTGTTCAGGATAAATAGTTTCTGTGTTGTTGTAATTATTAATAATTTCTTCAACAATACAGTTATCGGTTGCTTGCAAAAAGTCAAATTCGTTGCCAAGCGTAGTGTAAATTGTGTTTGGATAATTAATTGTATCCAACAAAATTGTTGTGTCATTGATACATTTTATCTCTGGATTTATAATATCCTCTATTTTTATATTTTGAACTTGCGACGACTCATTTCCATTGCCGTCTGTATAAATCCAATTTATTGTATAAACTCCCTGCTCTGTTAAAGAAGTTGGGTCTGAGGTTGTTGCATAAATAACTCCATCACAATTATCTGTTGCTATAGGTGTGTTTGCAATATATTCACAATCTTCAAAAACTTCTGGCAATGCCTGAAAAACAGGAGCTTGATTGTCTGTATGGATATATAAAGTATCGTAGTTTGTTGGACAACTATCACTAATTACTGTCCAAACCAAAATATTGTCTCCAACAGCAAGATTTTCAACAGCAGTAGTTGGTGAATTAGGTTCATTTATTGATGCTCCATTTTCAGTTGTCCATGTGCCCGTTCCTGCTATTGGGTCTTCTCCTTCCAAAGTTGAAATTAATTCACAAATATCTTGGTCTTCGCCTGCATCGGTAATTGGTAAAAGATTTGCTATTGTAACTTGCTGATTTATAATAGGACAAGTTCCGTTTGTTACTTGCCAGATAAAAATATTATCTCCAATATCTAAATTTGTAACATTAGTATTGTTGTTATTTTGATTTTCTAAAACTGCCCCCCCCATTAGTAGTCCATTCTCCATCGCCAACGGTTGCATTTGCCTGTAAAAAAATAGTTGTTTCACAAATTTCTTGCGACTCTGTAATTATTTCTACATTAGTAGGCATTTCATCGTTAGTAATAAGTATCTGATTACTAAATTGTCCGCAGCTTTCGTAATCTACACTCCAAGTAAAAAGATGAGAACCATAAGGAATATTTTGTGCAGTTGTATTATGAATATTTTCATTAATAAAAGTAACTTCTGGTGTTTCGCAAGCCCAAATACCTGTTCCGGGAAATGGATTGTTTCCATTTAAAATATATTCCGGGCGTTCACAATCTTCATCGTCCCCTCCAGTTGTTATACCGTTTGGATAGCTTGATATTTCAACTTCATCAACAAAAGTTCCACAAATCCCGTCGTTCACCGTCCACGTAAAAGTGTGAATTCCGTAAGGTAGTGAGGCTGTGGCATTATAAATATTTACATTATCAAAAGTAACTTCTGGTGTAGAACAAGTCCAAGTTCCTAGGCCTGCAGGAGTATTGCCTCCTTGTAGCTGATATTCAGACTCTCCACAAATAGACACGTCTTCACCTGCATCAGCATAAGCTTGAGGCGGATTTATTATTTGAATCTCATCTACTTCTTCGCAGTTTGTTGTTGTTTCTACAATTATTGTGTATGTGCCACCCAAAAGATTTGTAAATATTCCTGTGCTATTGGTCTCGCTACCAAGTGTGTAGCTAATGGCATCTTCAGGGATTGATAAAGTAGCATTTACTATTCCATCAGCATCGTTGTGGCAGGTTATGTCGGTGTTATCATAATTAATTTCGTAGGTGTTTATAGTTGCAAAAACAGCCGAACCAACTTCTGCCGAGTTCCCACAATTGTCGGTAACTGAACTTCCAATTATATGAGGTTCAAGTTCTAATGTGTAAGTTCCCATTTCAAGTGGTGGCGAAAAAGTTATTTCAAAATCAATTCCATATTCAGCCCCAATTTCGCAAGTTGGCGAAGTTACACTTTCTATTGTAAAAGGTCCTCCTGGTCCTGAAATATCAAAATCCTCTGTGCTAACTGTGCTACATACAATATTTTCGTTAAAATGACAACTTATTACCGTTGAACCACAATATTCTTCTGCATTTACATCAAGCATTATTGGAGGAGTTTCATCATAAATACCTGCCGTAGAAGCACTAAAATCAATATCATAACCTTGATTAGATTGTGTCCAGTTAGATACATACAAAACATAAATATTTCCTTCTATTACTGGAATATCGTCATTGAAAGGAGGTCCATTGTAATTTCCTGGACCGTTGCAATCACCTGCATTTCCTCCTGACAATGAAGAGTTTGCTCCTGTTGGAATATTATTTCCTTCCTCACCCCAAGTATTGGAACTCACTCGCATGGCTTCGGTATTATTATAAATAGCTTCACAGCCTTCGTCTGTTATATCGAACATGCTCCAATCAAAATCGGTGTAAATATCGTGTGCTGTTATAGTAAACCGAAAAACTCCATCTTCCGATGGTGAAAAAATATACCAAATACCATTACTTTCATTGGCAATACAATAAGAAGTTTGATTTATTTCATTAGGATAATTACCCTCTCCTGAATGTGTGTATGGTGTTGGTTCTGTGTATGTTGAATTGCAAATAGGTATTGCTCCCAAACAATCCTCTACGGTAGGAGTTTGTGAGTATAAATTTATTGAAAAAGATATAAGAAGTATGAGAAAAGCCTGTTTTTTCATGTTTTTTTTAGTTGTTTAGTCAGGGTGCGACTTTAAGTCGCACTCTGACTATTTATTGTTGATTATTTAACTAAATAAATATATCCTTTCAGTGGTTCGTAAGTATCGTCAAGATATAGGATATAAAAATATGTGCCGACTGGCAGTTTTTCATTTCCTAGCGAAGCTCCAAACATATTTGTTCCATTCCAATTGCTTTCGTATGGAGCGGCTTCATAAACTTTGTTGCCCCAGCGATTAAATATTGTAATTTTATTTTCAGGATACAATCCTATATATTCAATTATTAATTGGTCGTTTTGTCCGTTTCCGTTTGGCGAAAATGTTTCGGGAACAATAACGCAGTGGTCTTCGTCTTCGTAGTTTGGTATTCCGTCTTCATCGCAATCTCTAAAATCTCGTGGGTCTATTCCAATAATTATTTCGGTAGAACATGTTTTTTTATTGTTATTGCCATCTGTAACTGTCCAATTTAAAATATGTGTTCCTAATTCAAACTCCTCAAAATAAACAGTTTCTGAATTGTTATAATTATTAGAAATATCTGTTACAATACAATTATCGTTTGTTTGTAAAAAGTCAAATTCTGTTCCGTTTGTTGTGTAAATAAAGCTGGTATTGGTTGTGTCTAATAAAATTGTTGTATCCTGTTTGCAAATTATTTCTGGATTTGTAATATCTTCAACTCTAACCGTTTGTATTTGTGAAGACTGATTTTCATTGTTATCTGTATAAATCCAATTTATGGTGTAGATTCCTTGTTCTGAGAAATATAGGACATCGGAAGTTGTTGCATAGATAGTTCCTTCGCAATTATCTGTTGCTGTGGGAATTGTATTTACTGTAAGTTCACATTCATCTGTGATTTCTGGAAGAGGCTGAGTAATAGGTGCTTGGTTGTCTGTTTGCACAGCTACTGTGTCGTAGGCTGTTGGACAATTTTCGCTAATTACTGCCCATACAAAAACATTTTCGCCAACTGTGAGATTCTCAACAGTAGTTGTTGGAGAACTTGGTTCATTTATTAAGGCTTCTCCCTCTGTTGTCCACATTCCTGTGCCTCCTGTTGGTTCTTCACCTTCTAAATTTGTTATTAATTCGCAAATATCCTTATCGTTACCTGCAGCTGTTACTGGTAAAAGCTTATTAATTATAACTTGCTCACTAATAGGCTCACAAGTTCCATTTATTATTTGCCAAATAAAAATATTTTCGCCTACATCTAAATTTGTAACAGTAGTATTATTATTACTTTGATTTGTAAAATTAGCATTTCCTTCGGTTATCCATTGCCCTATTCCAATTGTTGGTTGGTTAGCTTGCAAATCAATTGTTTCTGTGCAAATATCTTGACTTTCAGTAATTATTTCTATCTCAGTAGGTATTTCGTAATTTGTTATAACTACTTGGTCGGTAAGTTGTCCACAGTTTTCATAATCTGTATGCCATGTAAAAATGTGAGAACCATCAGGAATATTTTGGGCAGTTGTATTATAAATATTTTCATCAATAAAAGTAATTTCTGGTGTTTCGCAAGTCCAAATTCCTGTTCCAGGAAAAGGGTTATTTCCATCTAAAATATATTCAGAAAGTTCACAATTTTCATCGTCGTTTCCTGCAATTGTGTTGGAGGGGTATCTTGATATTTCTACCTCATCAATAAAAGTTCCACAAATTCCATTGTCCACTGTCCAAGTAAAAGTATGGATTCCATAAGGTATTGATGCTGTTGCATTATAATTATTTTCGTTATCAAAAGTTACTTCTGGTGTTAAGCAAGTCCACGTTCCTATGCCAGCAGGCGATTCTATTCCTTCTAGTTGATAATTAGGAAAACCACAAATAGTTGAATCCTTACCAGCATCTGCAAATCCTTGGGCTGGATTAATTATTTGAGTTTCGTCTTCGGTATCGCAACCAGTTGGAACTGGAGGAGTTTCATCTATAAATGTTGTGGCAGTTACTGTGTATGTGCCTTCTGGTAGTCCAGGAAAAAATCCCGTATTATTTGTTGTTCCTTGAAAAGTGTATTCTACAATATAATTATCGGGAGCAGGAATTGATGCGTTAATTGTTCCATCTGTTCCATCGTGGCAAGTTATGTCAGTGTTGTCAAAAGCAATATCATAGGCACTAACTGGAGTAAAATCAGCCCAGCCAATTTTTGCCGAGTTTCCACAATTATCTATTACTGATGCTCCAAGCACTTCGGGGTCAAGATATAAAACATAAGGTTCACCAAGAAGTGGAGCGGAAAGTGTTATTTCAAAATCAATTCCATATTGCGAGCCTAATTCACAAGCTGGTGAGGTTACACCTACAACTTCTAGTCCACCAGGTCCAAAAAGCCAAAAATCTTCTGGTCCTATTGTGTTGCACAAAATATTTTCGTTAAAATGACAACTTATTACCGTAGAATCGCAATATTCTTCTGAGTTTACGTCAAGCATTAAAGGTCTAATAGTATCGTAAACACCTGCTGTAGAACCACTAAAATCTATTGTATAACCTTCTGTATCTGCCGACCAATTAGAAACATATAATACGTAAATATCTCCTGCCGTAACTGGTATATCATCATTAAAAGGAGGTCCATTTCCTGTTCCTGGTCCATTACAGTTTCCCGCATTTCCCCCAGAAATAGTAGAATTTGCTCCTGTTGGCATATTTCCAGACCAGTCTCCCCAAGTATTTGAACTTACTACCATAGTTTCTGTATTCTCATAAATAGCATCACAGCCTTCATCTGTTATATCAAACATACTCCAGTCATAATCTGTATCTGTATCGTTTGCAGTTATTGTAAAACGAAAAACTCCATCAATAGCTGGTGTGAAAATATACCAAAGACCATTATTTTCACTAGCAATACAATTAGCTGGGTCTGATTCGTAAATTTCATTTGGATAATTACCTTCTCCTGAATATAGATAAGGTGTTGGTTCTACATATATAGAATCACAAATAGGTATTGCTCCCAAACAGTCTTGAACTGTGGGAACTTGCGAAAATGAATTTATTGATAAAAATAAGATGATGACAAAAGCAATTTGTTTTTTCATAGGGGGTAGGAGTTAAAAGTTATCAAGTTATCAAGTTAAAAGTTATCAAGTTAAAAGGTTTTTTGTAATCATATTGGTCTATTATACAACAACTTAAGTAGGGTT
>JAOZQN010000724.1 GCA_029932195.1 Bacteroidales bacterium
GTATTTCTAACAATTTTATTATCACCGATTTAGAAAGTCAGAAACTTCAGTTACTGACAATTCCAATAGTCAAAACAAATTTTTCTAACAGTTCGTTGTCTTTTGAAAAAATTAGCTCTTTCATTAATTCGTTATATGGTTTTGTGTAGGTCTTATTGTCTTTATACAAAATTCCATACAATTCTCCTGTGTCTGTTCTTATTTTTTGCAACGATGAAACGGTTCTTGCAACATAAGCACCTTGTTTTGCTTTTTCAATAGTTTGAGGTCCTTTTTTATTGCCTTCTTCAATTCCAACTCTTTTGCATTCAAATATTGCATAAGATTTGTGAGATTGTTCAATAATTTTTATTTTGAATGTTTTATTTGTTTCTTTTTCAAGAGTAGCAATAAGATACGAAGTGTCAGAAATTCCTATTGTGCAGGCATTTCTGATAATATCGTGAATAGATAATAATGTATTATTTTTCTTTGTGAATTTTTTTATATCTACATTTTGTTTTTCTAATTCTTTTAACATGCTGTTTGCTGTCAAAGATTTTCCTTTATTTGGCAATGAAATTTCATATTTATTTAGTATTGGGTGCAATGAATATTCAACATTATGAGTTATTTCGGGATTTCCGTATTCTTCTAAACCCCTTTCTATTGATACAGAATTATTTAATTTCCATGACTTTACTAAATAAAATGTAATAATTTCTACGATTGTTCCCAATGCTCTACCAGATGCTTTCTTTTTGTCTTTTGCATAATGAAAAATATTTTCACTTAATGCGTTTTGTAGTTTATCTACCGATTGATATGACATGTTTTTTTATGTTAATATTAAATTATATGTTGTTTTGAAAAAGTAAATTTATAATATTTTGATTAATTACCGTAAAATAATTTTATAAATCGCTATTGTCTTATTTTTTTATAGGACAAATTTTAAATTCAAACTCTGAACTTCTCATAGACCTGTATAGTTCAACTAAGGAAAATTTTGCAATATTTGAATTAAATTTTTGAATTTCTTTTTCAATATCATAGTTTTTTATATTTGTATCTAAAAATGCTAAAACAAAAATAATATTTCTTTTACTTTTATCAAATAATTCAATAAATTGTTCTTCTGAATATATTAAAGCATAATTATTTATTTTTTTGCGATAATCACTTGTATTGTTATCTTTTTTTTGAAATGATTGATATATTTTTTTCAAATAAGCTTTATCGTCATTCAGAGTTTTGGATAGTCTGTTTGCTGATATACTAATTTGGTTTGTAAGGTCTCGCATGGAATTATTAAATCCTTTTTTCACATGTATTAGGTATAATGTTTTTTCATTGTAATACATTATATCGCATAATTCAATATTTTCAGATATAATTTTGTCTAAAACTATATAGTTATCTTCGTGAAGATATTTTTGATTATAATCTGTCTCATGCTCACCTTTTTTTATATTCCATTTTTTAGGCAATAAATTCAAATCTGTTTTTTTTTCATGAAAAATAATTTGACATTGGTTATTTAAGTCATTAATAAATGTATCGTTAATTTTCCACCAATTACTGTCAATATGAAAATAAGTTTTTCCTTCTTCATCTTGTAACTCTATTTGTAAATGTATTAAAATAGCACTATTTTTTATTATTTTATCTTCACTATTATAGCTTATCAATTTAGTTGCAAAAAGTTTTTTTTCAATATCTTCTGGTGTTTTAATGTTTAATGCGGATAAATCACTAATAAAAAGAGGAAAAATACTTCTCGGATTTAAGATTTTATATTCGCTGTAAGAAAATCTATAATGAGAAGCACTAAAAAATGTTTGAAAATCAGGATGGCAAAATTGATAATCAAGTTCTTTACTTCTATCAATATAATACGAATATAAAATTTTGCATAGCATTTTACGTAGCTCAACTCTTTTGCTCAAACTCTTTACCAATTCAACTTTATTTAGTTCAATAGTTTTTTCTTGTTGTAGGATATTGTCTATTCTCTCCATTATTTTAAGCATTCTGTCAAAATTTACTGATTTTCTCATTTTAAAACCAGATTTAATTTCACAAATTACTCCATTTTTAAATTCATCATCCAAAAAACCAAATTCTTTTTGAATTACACTTGGGGTTAATTCAACCACAAGTTGTTTGTATATTTTTCCAAACCTGTCTTCGTCTAACAGTGTGTGATTATCCTTAAAATATAGAGTTCTTCCTAATACTGTTCCTAACAAATCTCTTTCTTGAAGTTGATGAATAACATTGCTTTTTTCATTTATTAACCTTGTAGCAACTTCAATTCCAAAATTCCAGTCTAAGAAGTTTTTTATTACTGGATATGCTGCCTGTCCGCCAATTGTTACATAAATATTATTTTCGTTATAATAAAAAGCAACAAGCGAAGATGTTTTATTTAAATGATTAAAAATATCTGATTTATCGTCTATTGCTCCTTTAAAAAAATTATTCCATGTTGGTTTTAAAGATTTTACAAAGTGATAAATTTTAATTTTTTGAGATTTTAGAACTTTAACATATTCTTTGGTTGTTTGGAGGGTAAGTTTAGCTTCTTCTTTTTCTGTTTCGTTACGATGTGTAATACTTTCAATTGTATTATTATATACAGAAATAATATATTCAACAATTTCATCTGCTGTTTTTTTATGACGCAAACTTTTGTGTGCTGTATCTATTCTATATATATTAATTTGAGTTGTATTATTCATCTTTAAATGGTTTTTTTAATTGTTGCTATCGGTAACTTCTTGGTTGCGGTGGCTTGTGTGGTTT
>JAOZQN010000143.1 GCA_029932195.1 Bacteroidales bacterium
AAAAAATAAAACATTGATTTACATCTTTTTATCAACTCCGAAACTTTAGTTATATTATTCTAAAACTATTACTTCTTGCTTCAATAAATATTGTGCCAATGGCATTGCCAATTGCAGTGCTTATTGCGTCAATAATGACTTTTGGGAATTTTGGAGAGCATTTTGAACTCACAGCAATAAAAGCATCTGGAATATCTTTACAAAGGATAATGGTGCCATTAATATTTTTAAGCTTTTTAATATCAATAGGAGCATTTGTTTTTACAGAAAAGATAATACCATACAATAATTTAAAAATGCGAACGCTTCTTTTTGATGTGAGACAACAAAATCCAGCTTTGGATATTAGAGCAGGTGTATTTAACAATGATGTAGATGGTTACAGCATTAGAATTGGTGAAAAATCTAGAAAAACCAATATGATGTATGATTTTATGATATATGACCATACGGAAAATTTGGGAAATAAAACTGTTATTGTTGCAGATTCTGGAGTTATAAAAGTTACCGACGATATAAAATTTATGGTAATAACAATGTATAATGGTTGCAAATACGAAGAGACAGAAGAGGAGAAAGAAGAAGAAACAAAGAATATTGATAAAAAAACTTATCCGCATGTAAAAAATAAATTTACAGAACAAACTATTTCAATAGAACTCAAAGGGTTTGATTTTGAGCAGTCTGATGATGCTATTTTTAAGAAAAATTATCAGATGCTTAATATGAAAAAGTTAGACGTTGCAATAGATTCATTATCATCTCAATATAAACGAAAATTAGATTTTACTCGACGGACGCTTATTGGAAATAAGTTTTTCAAAAATGAGATAAGATTGAGAAATAAAGAAGATTCTTCTACTTTTTTTGTTTCCGACTCTGTAAAAAGAGGCTTATCTGCCAATAATTTGCCAATAATTATTAATATAGATACAGTTTTTGAAACTGAAAAATTTCAGGAACAAGGAGAAATATTAAAACTCGCTTCTGAATATGCAGAAAAAGTAAAAGAACAAATTGTAAAATCTAAAATAGAATTAAGACAAAAAGACGAATTGATTGCGAAATATAAAATAGCATGGCACAATAAATTAACTTATGCCGTAGCTTGTTTTATTTTCTTTTTTATAGGAGCACCGCTTGGGGCAATTATTAAAAAAGGAGGTTTTGGACTACCAATGATTATTTCAATACTCTTTTTTTTAACATACTATATTATTTCAATGAGTGGCGAAAGACTTATTAAAGAAGGAATTTGGAACGCAACTTTTGGAATGTGGTTTTCGTCAGGATTATTTTTTCCCATTGGGATATTTCTAACTTGGAAAGCTACAAAAGACTCTGCACTGCTTAATTTTGAGGTATATAAAGATATTATTTTAAAATTTTTTAAGCAATTTAAGAAAAAATAAAAAAAGTTCTGACGTTAAAAAAAAAACTTCAAAACTTCAAAACTTCAAAATTTAGAATGAAGCAATTACATAAATTAATGTTAAAATCTTTTGTAGGACCATTTGTTGCTACACTTTTCATCGCTGTATTTGTGTTGGTAATGCAATTTTTGTGGCTTTATGTAGATGACCTAATAGGCAAAGGATTAGAACTTTATATTGTTGCAAAGTTGTTATTTCTTGCCTCTGTAAGCATTGTGCCAATGGCATTGCCAATTGCTGTGCTTATTGCCTCCATAATGACTTTTGGTAATTTTGGCGAGCATTTTGAACTCACAGCAATAAAATCTTCTGGAATTTCGCTACAAAGAATTATGTTTCCACTGATGATTCTTAGTTTTTTTATCGCAATAGGTGCATTTGTTTTTACCGAAAAAGTTATTCCTTATAGTAACCTAAAAATGTATACTCTGCTTTTTGATGTAAGGCATCAAAATCCGGCTTTAGACATTAGAGCAGGGATATTTTCCAATGATGTAGATGGTTACAGTATCAGAATTGGAAAAAAATCGGACAAAACAACTATGATGTATGATTTTATGATATACGACCATACCGAAAATTTGGGAAATAAAACTGTGATTGTTGCAGATTCAGGTGTTATAAAAGTTACCGACGATATAAAATTTATGGTAATAACAATGTATAATGGTTGCAAATACGAAGAGAAGGAGGAGGAGGAGGACGAAAAAGATCAAGATAAGAAAGCATATCCACATATTAAAAATGAATTTAGTGAACAAACTATTTCCTTACCACTCAAAGGTTTTAATTTTGAGGAATCTGATGATGCCGTTTTTAAGAAAAATTATCAGATGCTTGACATGAAAAAATTAAATATTGCAATAGATTCATTAACCATTAAATACGAACGAAAATTAATTTTCACTCAAAAAACACTTATTGGAAATAAGTTTTTTAAAAATGAGGTAAAACTCAGAAATAAAGAAGATTCCACAAATTTTTTCATTCCTGATTCTGTAAAAAGGAGTTTATCTGCCAATAATTTGCCAGTTATTATTGACTTAGATACAGCTTTTAATACTGAAGGTTTTCACGAACAAGGCGAAATTTTAAAACTCGCTTCTGAATATGCAAAAA
Source organism: Bacteroidales bacterium (assembly GCA_029932195.1). Classification (GTDB taxonomy): domain Bacteria; phylum Bacteroidota; class Bacteroidia; order Bacteroidales; family JAOZQN01; genus JAOZQN01. The sequence goes on from JAOZQN010000143.1 coordinate 2,553, forward strand.
AGGTAGAAGAACAAATTGTAAATTCTAAAAGAGAATTAAGACAAAAAGAGGAGTGGATTGCAAAGCATAAAATAGTGTGGCACAATAAATTAACTTATGCTGTTGCCTGTTTTATTTTCTTTTTTATAGGAGCACCACTTGGGGCAATTATTAAGAAAGGTGGTTTTGGTTTACCAATAATTATTTCAATATTATTTTTTCTTACATACTATATTATTTCCATGACAGGCAAAAAATTTGTAACAGAAGGAATCTGGGAGGCAACTTTTGGAATGTGGTTTTCCTCGGGTTTAATTTTTCCTGTCGGGATTTTTCTTACATGGAAAGCCACAACCGACTCTCCACTACTAAATTTTGAAGGATATAAGGAAGCTATTATTAAATTTTTTAAACGATTTAAAAAATCATAAATATTTCACAATTATTACCTTACTGTAAGTTGGCGTTTTTCACGGGTGTCAATTTCAAGGCTTTTTTGTAATTTTAGAATTGAAGTTTACCCTTGTAAATGAGCATTTTAAAATTTCAAAAACAACGCCGAAATTGGCACTCGTGAAAAACGCCCTTAAGTTTTACTCAAAATGCCTGTCCAAGTCTCTACGTTCTTTTTTTGTAGGTCTGCCAGTTCTTGCGTCTCGGCGGGGAGTAGAAATTTTAGAAAATTCGTTTTGAACTTTTAGCTTAAATAAAACCTCTTCTGGTGTGATTTCCAAAATATTATCGGCTACCAATTTTGCACCAACTCTATTTTTTATCAAGTTTAAAACTTTATATTCTCTAAAAATACTCTGGTGTTTTACAGAAATAACATCGCCAATTTTAACAGCTTTTGATGCTTTCACAGATTGATTATTTATTAATATCCAACCTTTTGTGCAAGCCGTAGCTGCATCAGTTCTTTTTTTGAAGAGCCTAACAGCCCATATATATTTGTCTATTCTCATTATTTTAATTAAATTTTAAATATTAACTCCAAATTTCCCATGCTTTCTCTGCTTGTAATTCTAACATTTTCAAGCCATTAATTGTTTTTGAACCTTGTTTTCTGCCAAAAAATAAAAACTCTGTCTCACTGGGGTTATAAATTAAATCATATAATAAATGATTGCTATTCAGGTATTTGTATGGTATTTTAGGAGAAGAATCTACATCTGGAAATGTGCCGAGTGGTGTTGTATTAATAATAATCTGATTAGACAAAATAATTTCTTTATCCAATTCATTATAAGTAATATAATTGTTCGTTTTTGTGCGAGAAACTTGAGTATAACTAATATTATTTTTATCCAAAACAAATTTCACTGCTTTTGAAGCTCCACCTGTTCCTAAAATAATTGCTTTTTTGTGATATTTTTCTAAACAAGGTATTAATGATTTTTCAAATCCATAAACATCTGTATTATATCCTTTTAATATAATTTTGTTTTTGTTTTTTATTAATTTTACTGTATTTACAGCTCCAATTTTTTTAGCATTGGGACTAAGCTCATCTAAAAATGGAATAATTTGCTCTTTGTATGGAATTGTAACACTAAAGCCTTTTAAATTATGATTTTCAGCTATTAAATCTAATATTTTATCTATCTTTTCCAAAGGAAATTTTTTATATTTTACTCCTTCTATATTTTCCTTCTCAAATTTTTTGGAAAAATATTTTTCCGAAAAAGAATGAGATAACTGCTTGCCTATCAATCCATATAATTTCATATAAAAAACTTTAAATTTAATTGAAAAATAGGCACTTAAAAACTAAACTCTAAAAACTAAAGACTTGTTTTTTCAATCTCTTCTTAGCGAAAAATTAAAAGTGCTACCATTTTTAGAACTGTCCACCCAAATTTCTCCATTATTTTTCTCAATAAATTCTTTGCAAAGTGGCAGACCAATTCCTGTTCCCTTTTCCTGATTTGTTCCGTAGGTTGTGAAAAACTGATTATTATCAAATAATTTATGAATATTCTCTTCTGGTATTCCAACACCGTTATCGCTAACTGAAATAATTACATAATCGTTTCCTAATCTGTGTTTTATAGTAATTTCACCATTTTCTTGCGTAAATTTTATTGCGTTGTGAAGCAAATTTCGCAAAACAGTTCTAATCATATTAATATCTAATATAACTTGTATATTTTCAGATAGTTCTGTTTTTATTTCTATATTTTTTCGTTGAGCAGAATTGTTAAATATTTTTATAGTATTTGAAATAATCTTATTTATATCATAAACTTTCGGATTATATTCTATCAAATTTTGTTGTGATTTTGCCCAATTTAAAAGATTTTCCAGAAGCTCATAGGTGCTTACAGATGATTCTTTTAACGACACCATAATATCTTTAAGCTCATCTGTTTCAAACTCTTCTGGAGATTCTATAATTAATTCCATCATTGCTTTTAGATTTCCAATAGGACCTCGTAAATCGTGGGCAATAATAGAAAACATCTTATCTTTGGTAGCATTAGAAATTTTCAGATTAGAACTTGAGCGTTTTAAGTTATTCTCATTTTCTTTCTGTTTGGTTATATCTCTGATAATAAACATATAAAAATCCTTATCGGAAAAATAAACCATAGACACGGCAACCTGGATAATAATTTTTTCGCCATTTTTTCGGATTGCAGGTAGCTCTAAAATTTCGTGAGATTTAGCATATTTTGTGAGATTTAGTTTGTTTCTTTCCTTCTTAGGAATAAGTTCAAAAAAGCTTTTTTTTGTAAATTCATCAAAAGTATATCCAAAAACATCTGAGGAATAAGGATTTGCATCAATTATTTTATCCTCGTCATTCTGAATAATAATTGCATCGGGAGAAGTATCAATAAGGGTTTTGTAGCGAATTTCCGTTTCTTTTAATTTTTTTCTTGCTTTCTTTATCTCGGTAAGGTCTCTGAGCGAAACAACTTTAGCTTTTTTATTCCTAAAAATAAATGGTTTAGATAAAATTTCCGCATAAAATTTAGTCCCATCTTTTTTGAGATGAACTGCCTCATAGATATATTCCGCTTCTAAATTATTTTTTTTACTTACTAACTCAATATTTTCTTTTGCAATTAATTTTAGATAGCTTTTTCCTATTAAATCATCTCTTTTGTAATCAGTTAGTTTACAGAATTTATCATTAACTTCAAGTATAACTTTTTCATCGTGGATTGCAATTCCTTCTTGTGTTGCTTCGGCAAATTGTTTGAATCTTTTTTCACTTTCCAACAATCTTCTTTCACTAATTTTTTTCAATAAAAATGAGCGAGTTAGAACAATTATTGTTAAAAATAATGATACAGCAAGCAATATAAAAAGGTAAATAACTATTTGTTGTTGTTTGTTCTTTGTTTCATTTATAGCTGTTTCTCTTCTAAGTAGCTGATTTTCTTTTTCTTGAAACATTGTTTTTATTCCTACTTGTAGTTCTGTATATTTGTCCTGAGTTTTTTCTTTAAAAATAGAATCTTTTATTTGTGAGTATTTATGATAACTTCTTAGAGCCAAGTCGATCTCATCTATTTCTGCATAAATATTTGACAATGTTATATATGCTTCCTCTTTTGGCTCTAAAAAATTATTTTTATCCGAAATAATAAGAGCTTCCTGAGCATAATTTATTGCTTTGATGTATTTTTTTTGAGCAAAATATATTTTAGCATAAAGATTGTTTGTTTCGGCAATATTAATTTTGTCTTCTAATTTTTCATATACTTTATTTGCTAAATTAAGAAAATCAATTGCTTTTTCATATTCTTTTTTTAGTAAATAATTATCTGCTAACTCAAAATATATTTGAGCTTTATTATTGGTATTTGTGCCAAGTTGCACCAACGAATTTTCTAAATAATTAATGGCATCATCATATTTTTTTTGCTTTTTATATATTTTCGCAATATCAAAATATGTATGAGAAATTAGTTCGTCGTTGCGTAGTAATTGTCTTAAAGACAATGATTTAATGGCATATTTTATCGCCTCCTCATAATTTTTATTTTCTGAATGTATAATTGCTATTTTGTCGTAACACTCAGACAGCCCAAAATCATCATCTATTTTATCGAAAATTAATGCGGCTTCTTGATAATAGTTTAAAGCGAAATTATTATTTATACCTTCAGCAAGATAGGTGTTTGCAATGTTTATTAATTCGTAGGCATACTCACTTTTTAACCCTTTATTTTCATAAATTGTTAGTGCCTTAAAATAAGACTCCATTGCCTGGTAATAAATCTTTTGACTATAATAAACATCGCCTATTTTTTGATAAAAACTTGCTATTTTCAGGCTATCTTTTATCTCTTCAGAAATTTGAAGTCCAACGGTGGCAAATTCTATCGCTTTGGGAGGAGAAGAAATTTTATAATAATTATAAATTTCTATAATAAGCTCTAAATTTTTATAACCTTTTATATTTTGTTCTTCGTATTGATTAAAAAGGTTTTCTAAGCTATCAATATTAGTGGTTTGCGACGATGATTTTAAAGGAAAGATAGCTACAGAAAGAAAAAGCACTATAAAAAAAACAGTTTTCAGTTGTTTTATTTCTAATGTCCAGTTTTCAGTCCACAATTTACGGGATATTGGAACTGATAACTGATAATTGATAACTAATAACTGAAAACTATTTTTCATATTTTCTGAACATACTTTTAAATCTCATAGAAATTACTCCCCAAAAAGCTTCGTTGAAAATTCCACCACTCATTTTTGAGCTACCTTTTACACGTTCGGTAAAAATAATCGGAACTTCTTTTATTTTGAATCCAAATTTCCAAGCTGTAAATTTCATTTCAATTTGAAACGCATAGCCTTTAAATTTAATTTTATCAAAATCAATGGCTTGCAATACTTTGCGAGTATAACATTTAAAACCTGCAGTAGTGTCTCTCACTTTCATTCCCGTTACAATTCTCACGTAAGCCGATGCGTAATAAGACATTATGATACGTCCCATAGGCCAGTTTACAACTGCCACACCATTGATATAACGAGAGCCAATTGCTAAATCTGCTCCATCTACCGAGCAGGCATTATGCAAATGAACCAAGTCTTTTGGATTGTGAGAAAAATCTGCGTCCATTTCAAAAATATATTCATAATCATGTTCCAAAGCCCAGTTAAAGCCTCGTATATAGGCAGTTCCGAGTCCTAACTTTCCTTTGCGTTCAATTATATGCAAAATTTCTGGAAATTCTTTTTGCAGTTTTTTAACAATAATGGCAGTTCCGTCAGGTGAACCATCTTCAATTACTAATACTTCTAATTTTTTTGGTAACGAAAATACTGCACGAATAATATTTTCTATATTCTCTTTTTCGTTGTATGTTGGGATAATTACTACGCTTTTTGTCACTTGTTTTTGGGTTTATAGGTCTATTGGTTGTTGGTTATTGGTTATTGGTTGTCTGTCAAGTCCTAAAAAACGTTGACTTTTTGTAATTTTATTTTTCTTTACAATTAAACCAATAAAACAAAAAAACTAACTCACCATTCTAAATCGGTAAATTTTTTATTTTTTTTAATCATAAAATTAAAAACAATACTTTTCTTTAAAATTTCTTTATGATTAGATTTATTGTTATTTTGTAAAAGTAGTTTTCTTTTTTTGCGAAAAATAGGTATTTTTGAATAAAAATCAAAATGTGCTTTTATTACTGCAAAGAAAAATGAAAATTTGAAACTCGCAAGATACACTAAACCAGATAGTCCGTCTAATAAAAGCCGAAAATAAATTGTGAAAAATAATTTTGAAGCAGGTAAGTTTTTGTATAAAAGCAATAAATTATTTCTATAATTTAAAAATAATTTATGAGGACTTTCGCTTCCGAGTGTGCCTCCCCCAACATGATATATTTTTGACTCATTAGAATATACTATTTTATAACCTTCATTTTTTAAACGCCAACAGAGGTCTATCTCTTCCATGTGAGCGAAAAAATCAGCATCTAATCCACCAGTTTTTTTATATAAATCGGCTCGCACAAACATGCAAGCTCCTGTTGCCCAGAATATTTCTGTAATATTATCGTATTGTCCTTCGTCTTTTTCTACTTCCGAAATTATTCTCCCTCTGCAAAACGGATAGCCAAATTTATCTATAAATCCACCAGCCGCTCCGGCATATTCAAAATATTCTTTATTGTTGTAAGCCAATATTTTAGGTTGAACCGCTGCTACATCTTTATTCTTTTCCATGTAGTCTATAATTGGCAAAATCCAATTTTCGGTAACCTCCACGTCGGAGTTTAATAAAATAAAATATTCTGCCTCTATTTTGCTGAGAGCTTGATTATAGCCTTCGGCAAAACCATAATTTTTATCCAGTAAGATTAATTTAATTTTAGGATAATTTTCTTTTAAAAATGGCACAGAATTATCACTTGAATTATTATCTGCAACATATAATTCAATGCCTTGATTATTTGAATACTGTGTAACAGAAGGTAAGAATTTTTCTAAAAAAACTTCCCCATTCCAATTTAATATTACAACTGCTATTTTTGGCATATTTTTTATTTTGGACAAAAGTAAAAAAAAATTGCAATAAAATTAATTAGAGTGTGTTTTTTTGTAGTAAATTTTAAACTCTCTTTTAGGTTTTATTATTATTATTTTTAACTTTGTAAAGTGGAATAAATAAAGCCATAAAGCTCTAATCTGTATTTTGAATACATTATCCCCGATATAAATGATGGGACAATTGAAATAAAATAAAAATATCAATCAAAAATAAAAAATAAAAATGGTAGAATACGAATGGACACAGGAATTATGTGAGGCTTACGCAAATAACTTGCGACCAATGATAAAATACGATCATCAGTCTTGGGCTGTAAAAATTGCTGCACAAATAAATTCAAAAGAAAAAAAACTGAAGTATTTAGACATCGCAACTGGTCCAGGGTTTTTGCAGGTTCAACTTGCTAACTTATTAAAAGAGCCAGTTTTATATGCACAAGACTCATCAGAATTTATGCTAAATATTGCAGAAAAAGAAGCAGTAGATTCTGGTTACGAAATTGAAAAAATACTAAGCCTTGCCGAGGAACTGAAAATTGAAGATAATTCAATGGATATTGTTACTTGCAAACAACTTTTGCACGAAGCTCAATCTCCTGAAAAGGTTATTAATGAGGTTTTTAGAGTAACAAAACAGGGAGGCAAGGCTTTTATTATAGATTTTGATAAAAATAGAGGTAAAGTAGCAGCACGAATGGCAAAAATATTCATTAAAGTTACTACAAATAAGGATATTGCAAATAATTTTTGGAAATCTTACAAAGGAGGATTAGACGGAAAAATTGTTGAGGAAATGGTTAAAAATACTGGTTTTTCAAAAGTAGTTTATGTAAAATCTGGATATAATTATTTTATACTTGCAAAAAAATAGATTTGTTTTTCACGTAAGGAGACTCCTAAAAGCTGATAACAAAAATAAAGTAAAATTTCACAATTTATAAAAATGAAAATAGATAGAGAATTAGAAAAATTATTATCTTTGATAAAAGTCGAAAAAGATGAGGATTTAGCTCAATATAGAAAAAAAATGATAAGCAACTCGCTTATTGATAGGCGTAAAGAAGGTGTCTGTTGGTATCCAGTGCAATTGGAACGAACAAAATATGATGCTGGTGAACGTCTGTTAGTCAGGGTTTCACGAAACGAGGAACATGATAGTTCGCATCTTTTTCAGTCGGGGAGAATGGTGAGTTTATTTTCTAACAGCGGAGCAAATAATGAGGACAAAACTTATGTTACAGGTGTTGTTAATCAGGTGCGTAGGCACGAAATGATGATAACAATAAATGCCGAAGATTTTCCCGCTTGGCTAAAAGATGGCAAACTTGGCGTGCAACTGCTTTTTGACGAAAATACCTACAAAGAAATGCAAAAAGCGATTAATTTATTAATCACTTCCGAAGATAAAAATTTAATACGATTAAAAAATATTTTGCTTGGCGATGCAGAAGCTCAATTTGAAGAAAAACATCAAATAACTCTACCACAACTAAATGATAGTCAGAATAAAGCAATAAATTTGATAGAAGCCGCACAAGATATTGCTATTATTCACGGACCTCCGGGAACGGGAAAAACTACGACAATTATTCAGTCTATAATTCAGACTTTAAAGCATGAAAAACAGATACTTGTAGCTGCTCCAAGCAACGCTGCCGTAGATTTGTTGGTGGAAAAATTGATGGAAAACAAAATAAATGTTGTAAGAATAGGACATCCTGCAAGAGTTACCGAAAAGATTTTGCTAAATACTCTTGATGCAAAAATTACTCATCATAATAATTACAAAGAGTTGAAAATGATGAGAAAACAAGTAGAAGAATATTACAAACTTGCAAAAAAATATAAACGAAATTTTGGACACGAAGAGAGAGAACAACGCAGATTATTATTTGCCGAAGCTCGTAAACAAAACGATGCTGTTAAACAACTTGAATATTATATTATCAACGATATTATTTCAAAAGCACAAGTTATTGCAGCAACTATGATTGGAACTAACAATCATAAAATAAGAGATTTAAGATTTAAAACAGTTTTTATAGATGAAGCGGCACAGGCATTAGAGCCAGCTAACTGGATTCCTATTTTGAAAGCCGAAAGAGTTATTTTTGCTGGAGATCATTGGCAACTTCCGCCAACAATAAAATCGTTTGAGGCTGCAAAAAAAGGTCTGGAAAATACTTTATTTGAAAAGGCAATACAACGAAATTCTGCCGACCAAATGTTGCAAGAGCAATACCGAATGAACGAAAAAATAATGGGTTTTTCTAATCAAATTTTTTATAAAAACGAACTTATTGCAAATGAAAAAGTTGCTAATTGGAAAATTTTTGAAAACGATATTCCTCTCGAATTTATTGATACTGCGGGTTGTGGCTACACAGAACAGATTGATACTGAAACAAAAAGCACTTTTAATAGAGACGAAGCATATTTGATTTATAAACATTTTAATCAATATGTGCAATCTGCCGACAATATTAAAGATATTGAAAACATAAAAGATATTGCAATTATTTCGCCATACAAAGCACAGGTAAATTTTTTGCAAGAGACTTACAAAGACGAAATTCTTGTGCCAGACGATTTTATGAAAAAAATTGCTGTAAACACCATTGACTCATTTCAGGGACAAGAACGAGACTTAATCTACATCAGCTTAGTGCGTTCCAACGATAAAGGCAAAATTGGTTTTCTTTCGGATATTAGAAGAATGAACGTAGCAATGACAAGAGCAAGAAAAAAACTTGTTGTAATTGGCGACAGCTCAACTATTTGTAGGCATAAATTTTACAACCAGTTTTTTGATTACGTAAATCAAATTGGAGCATATAGAAGTGCTTTTGAATTTATTTACTAATTCTACTTTACTAAGTATTTCTAAATCTTGCAATTTGCGACCAAGCTTGTCGTCGGAAACTAATTGAGTTGCTGTAAGCCTTCTCCTCTTACGGGCTAATTGGTAGTCCCTACATAACAGTGTTGGTTAATAGAAAATAGGGATATATTGTCAATATTAACAAAAAAACAATTACTTCAGACCTCAAAAATTAGCCATATTAGATTAGCTTAAGTTGCATTGCAACAGGGAC
>JAOZQN010000725.1 GCA_029932195.1 Bacteroidales bacterium
AAAAAAAATACACAAACAAGGGGTTACCTAAAGCAATCTCACTTTACAAAGTAGTATATGCTGTTTATTTTTAGGAACAGTTTTATATTTGGAGCAGGTTTAAAAAAAAGAAGAATATATAAAATATTTTTTCAATTGCATCTATCTTATTTTAAGGATAATATCAATAGAAAATTATTTTTCTGAAAAAAAATACACAAACAAGGGGTTACCTAAAGCAATCTCACTTTACAAAGTAGTGTAAGTCCACAAAGTCGTAATTTTTTTGTAAAATATCAAAAACAAATAAAATTTTATAGCTGTAAAGTAACAATTTAGCAATAAAACAATTTAGCAATTCTTACTTTATGGATGCACACTAAGTAGTATAATTTAACTTTTTAAAAAAAATATTTTATGAAAACTTTTTTACTCTTTTATAATAAAAAAAATGATGGAAATAAGTCATTTACAGAAGTCTTATTATTCTTTGTTCTGTATATTGCAAACAATGATAAACCATCAAATAGTAATATTCCACTTTCTGTCCAGGAATGGAAAAATAGCACAGAAAGAAAAAACAAGAATAAAATTAGAAGATATAAAATGTTAAGAAAACCAAAGCCTTTTTTATGGCATATATACCTCATATTGGTGAGAATAACAAATAAACTATCTTTTTTTCTAACAAAAACAAGATGAGAACTTATTTATACCAAAGTAAATTCGCTATTCGGATTTTTAGGTGTTTTTAAACGCCAACAAGGTCTTGCAGACACTTTTGGATTTTACGAACAACAAGTTATTTAATTAATACTATTAGAATTAACAAAAAATGGATAAACAAATTTCTGAAAAATTCTTGAAAAATTTTGGCAAAAATATTCGGCAACTACGCCAAAAACAAAACCTAACACAAATGGAATTAGCCAATAAATGTAAGGTGGACGTAAAAAAAATTGGACGCACAGAACGTGGAGAATACAATTTTAAAGTATCCTCCCTTATAGAAATAGCAAAAGGGCTTGATATGAAAATATCAGAACTACTAAATTTCAATTATCAATAAATAGCTAGTAGCTAGCTGTTTGACAATTTCGTTGTAATTGTCATTACTGGTGTTTTTCAAAATTTAACATTAAAGGACATGTGTGGGCTTGTATGTGATTTGTAAATTGTATTATTTTGCAAATAAATTAGGGCACTCCTAAAAACTCAAAAATCAAGGCTTTCAAAATTCTTAAAGTTTGAGTTTACTCCTGTAAATGAGTATTTTACTAATTTTGTATAACGCAGAGTTTTGGGTTTTTAGGAATGCCCATTAACCAGACAAAAATAGGTATAAATTAACAACCCGTTTTTATAAGGAACAGTTTTTTTAAAAATTATTTATGAGACAAAAAACTAATTAAAAACCAAAGACTTAAAACTAAAAAAATTCTAATAATATTCACATTTTGATAAATGCTTAAGATAAAATTACAGTTCACGGAGCTTACTCCAATATACAAACAACAGTAATATTTACATGGGCAATTATCAAAAATTAGTATAAATATTTTTTTTATTAACCAAAAACACATTAAAAAATGAGTAAATTAAATTTTTCCTTCATAGGAATATTAGTTATCTTTGCAACTCTAATAATATTTAGCAGTTGCAACAAAGAAGCAGAGTTGGCAACAACAAGCAACGACGAAGTTTTGGAACGCATTTTAGACTTTAAAGAAAAAGTAGAAAGCCCGAACCAACAAAAAAGCGGAGAAGAAATTAGCGTAGAAGATGCAGTTTGGCTTGTAGAAGCAGCCTTGAATTATAGTTATTGTATAAAAACAGAGGAACAAGTGAATGCAGGAACGAATGTAATTGTTGTAGATAGCTTGTTTTATGAAGTAAACAGTAGCAATAATAATGTGAATTTTGCCGAAGCAATTAACACCTATTTAACAATTGAAACAGACATGGCAGAAATGCTTGCAAGCCATCAAAGCGAAGTTAAGTTTTATGATATTGTAGATGTAGAATACAAAGATGGCAATTTTGTTGCTTATGTTGCAATACGTTACAAAGAAGTAATGGAGAAATCTACAAATGGACCTGTTTCTCCTTTTACAATAAGACACGACTGGTACTGGGGTTATAGTTTAGGTTTTTCACCTTGGCGAGCAGGAAAATGTGATGGAACTTACCAAGGTAGAGATGCTGTTACCGAAATTAATAAGTGGATTGCTGTAAGAAGTAGTGCATATTACAATGTGTATTATACCGATATTTATTTTGTTGGTTTGTTTAATACTGCAAGTAGTTACAATAATGGTAATGGAACTAACTTATCTTCTTTTGGTGTTGATATGTTTTCTATTGATGTAGATGCAGTTTTTAATGACCCTTGGGCTATCGCAACTTACATTTGTCTTTCAGCTTCGGAAAGTACATATTATGCACAGCAGTGCCAGAGTGCTTTAAGCGTTATTGAGAACAATTTTATTAATGCAGGTGAAGATATTACCTATAGTTTTCTTAATGGTTATACATATAATTTAGTTGATAAAACACCACCAACAAACTTATATCACATGTATGTTATTCAGGCAGGAACAAGACATCTTAGTATTGCTAATGATTATTAAAAATATTTAATCAATAGTCTGGTTAGTTTACACTACCAGACTATTTTAATCAAACTATAAATTATGAAATATATAACAATTTTAATAATACTTGTAATAAGTTACTCGTCCAGACCTCAAAAAACACTGATTTAAACTAATTGTAAAGTTTTATGTTACAGTG
>JAOZQN010000726.1 GCA_029932195.1 Bacteroidales bacterium
AAAGGTATTAAATTTAGAGACTTATACAAATTTCAACAAAATACGTTATAATCAGTAAAAATCTAATTTCAGAAGTTCCATCTATCTTATTTCCAAATTGTTTTAAATTCATAGTAAAATAATATTCGTATCTAATTCCTCCAGTTTCTTGGTATAGAAGTCCAGTCCATTCGCCACTAATATTTTGACTTTGAGCAGAATATGCTAATAAAATAAAGGCTATAGATATTATTAGTTCTTTAAAAATACTGAGTTTTTTGTATCTGATATTTGGAGCAATTTTTAGTTTATTTTTCATGATAAATAATTTAGTGGATTTTAATGTCAAATATTGTGATGCCTTTCTTTAAATCGAATTCACTTTTTTATGCGTAAAGCGTCCATGCTTTATATGTATTATTTTCAGTCAATTATACGTGTAAAGCGTGGACGCTTTACGCATAGCAGTGTAAACCAATCGCAAATTTAAAATTGTCAATCTGTTTATGTTATTTTTTAACAATATAACAATGTAGCAATTTAACAATTTAACAATATGATAAAAGCTATTCTTTCAGCCATTTATCAAGCCAATCAAAAAATACTCTTTGCCAAAGTATTCCGTTTTGAGCAGAAAGCACCCAGTGATTTTCTTCTGGAAAATGTAAATATCTTGCAGGCACTCCAAGTAATTTTGCAGCTGTAAAGGCTTGCATTCCTTGTGTATATGCTATTCTATAGTCTTTTTCTCCATGAATAATTAATATTGGAGTATCCCAATTTTGAACAAATTTATGTGGAGAGTTTTTATACGAATTTTGAGCAATTTTATTGTCTTTTTCCCAAAAAGCACCACCTAAATCCCAGTTTACAAACCACATTTCTTCTGTCTCTAGGTATTGAGATTCAAGATTAAACATTCCATCATGAGAAATAAATGCTTTAAATCTTTCGTCATGATTTCCTGCTAGCCAATAAACTGAAAAACCTCCATAACTTGCACCTATTGCACCTAGTTTTGTTTCGTCAATAAATGGTTCTTTTGCAAAATGGTCAATTGCAGATAAATAATCTTTCATATTCTGACCGCCATAATCACCGCTAATTTGCTCGTTCCATTCTTGTCCAAAACTTGGTAATCCCCTACGATTTGGAGCAACAATAATATAATCGTTAGCAGCCATCATCTGAAAATTCCATCTAAACGAAAAGAATTGGCTAACTGATGATTGAGGTCCTCCTTGACAGTAAAGTATGGCAGGATATTTTTTTGATTCATCAAAATTTGGCGGATAAATTAACCATACATGCATTTGTTTGCCGTCAGTTGTTTCAATCCATTTTTCTTCAACTTTTCCCATTTTTAATTGAGAAAGTAAATCTTTATTTTCAAAAGAAAGTTCGGTGTGTTCACCGGTTTTTAAATTTACTGAGTAAATTTCAGTTGGTTTTGACATTGATTGCATTATTCCAACTAGTTTATCTCCTGCAAATTGAACGCTGTAAAAATTATGATCTCCTTTTGTAAGAGTCTTAATTTCCGATGTTTCAGTATTTAGATTGTAAACTTGAAAACGAGCATGGTAATCGCTGTAAAAGTAAATGTTTTTATCATCTTTATTCCACTCAATTGAGTGTATATATTGGTCAAAATCAGCGGTGTAGTCCGTTTTTTCTTGTGTTTCAAAATTGTAAACAAAAAGTCTGTTTTTATCCGACTCATAACCATCTCTTTCCATACTTTCCCAAGCTATTTTTTTGCCCGACGGAGAATATACAGGAGCAACATCATACCCCATCATACCTTCGGTTAGGTTTGTATGTGTTTCGTTTTCTAAGTTGTAAATATAAATGTCTGTATTTGTTGAAACAGTGTATTTTACACCGTATTTTTTGTTACATGTGTAAGCAATATTTTTGCTGTCAGGACTCCAATTAATTTGTTCTAGCCAGCCAAAAGGTTTATTTGGAGAATCAATTTTCTCTTCTTTCATAATATCCTTGCTATTTGTTATGGTTTTCCCATCATAATCAGCAGTAAAAATATGAATGTAAGAGTCCGTCCATGTATCCCAATGTCTGAACATTAAATCATCAATAACTCTTGCATTTGCTTTTGGCAAATCTTCGTAGATATCAACTACATGGTCCACTAAATCAATTTCTTTTACATATAAAATTTTAGTTTGATCAGGTGAATATTTAAAACCACTTATTCCTCCGTCAATATTGGAAATTTTTGTGCTTTCTGTTCCATCAGAATTCATCTCCCACATTTGAACTTCTCCGTCTTCAACAAAACAAAAGCCAATTTTTTTGCCATCAGGTCGCCAACAAATATTAAATTCGCTACCAGCAGTTTTTGTAATCTGAGTTTTATTTTCGCCATTTGCATCCATAATATAAAGGTCGGTATTGCCTTTGTTTTCTTGAATGTCGTAATATTTTACTCCATATAAAATTTGTGAATAATCTGGCGAAACAGCCACTTCTCCAATTCTTCCAAACGACCATAAAACTTCTGGTGTCATAATATCACTAGATAATTTTAAGTCTGGTTTTCCAATTACTTTTTGATTTTCTTCTTCATTGTTTGCATTTTGGTTTTGTTCAACAGTTTCAGTATTACATGACCAAAAAAAAGCAACAAGTATTATTGTTGCTAATGTTGTGATTTTCTTCATAATTAATTAGGGTTAAAACTTATTGATTATTTAGTAAGTAGTAAGAGTGGAACAAAAGTTTCTTAACAATAGATTTTTTCTTATAACTTCTCGTGTAAAGCGTGGA
>JAOZQN010000727.1 GCA_029932195.1 Bacteroidales bacterium
TATTTTTTTAACTTTTTGATATTTAAGATGTTATAAACTCCGAAACTTCAGTATTTAATTTGTATTTTTCTTCTGTTATTATATAGCAATCAATTTCATATTCTTCAATATTTTCAATCAATAATTCTTTGTATGATAAATCTATTTCATTTTTTTTAATATTACAACAAATATTATCTGGAGCAACACCAGTTAATTCACCTTGAAATATTTTTACTTTATCTAAACTATGTGTATTTATAGTATCAAATGAAATAGCATAAATATCTCTATAAACATAAACGGTATAATCCGTTTCATATTTTTCATATATTAAAATTAAATAATTATCATATTCAATATAACCAATTGGTAGATAATAAATTTCGTGTAATTTTCCATAGCAAGTATTAGATTCATTACAGATATATTTTTCAACAAATTCTTTTTTCAAGTTTTTCAGATTTTTAAAATCGCTCCATTCTAAAGGCTCAGACATTTCATCTAAATGTTTGTAATATGCCTTCAAATCATTTTCTGTTAAAGAAAATGAATCTATTTTTGAAAACATAATTTTTATGTACTCTAAATCAGTTGTATCATTGTTTAATGTCTTAATATTATGGATTAAAGAATTATTAATCATAAAAAAAATAGATTCGTTTTGTATATTATCTGATAACCTATGATTATCAGTATTCTTATTGCTTTGGCAAGAAATTAATAAAAAATTAATTGCTATTACGTATATAAATATTTTTTTCATAATTATTTTATACTTGGTTCTTACTTCAATTACCTTAATTTTGATGAGAAGAGTAACCTGTGTGGTCTGTTTTTGTAGGCTAGTTTTGTTATTTTAAAGTTTATTTGCGTAGTTTTATGCTATTCGGCAGTTAAAGGACACGAAATATATTTGGACTTATTCTGGTAAAACTTATTTTAGCACGTTTAAGTATGATACACATTTATTCATTTTTGATACCATTGTTTAATCCATTTTCCTTCTTTTTTATTAAAATATTTTTCATTATAAAAAGAATTAATTAATTTGAATTTTCCACAAATATTTAATTTGTATTTTTCTTCTGTAAATATATAGCAACTATCAATTCCAATTAAATTTTCAACAAATTTTTCTTGGTATGATAAATTTATTTCATTTTTTCTTATGTTACAAGAAATATTACCAGGACTAACACCAATTAATTCAGCCTGAAATATTTTTAATTTATCTGAAATAATTGTATTTATAGTATCAAATGAAATAGCATAAATATCTCTATAAATGTAAAGTGTATTATCCATTTTATATTTTTCATATATTAAAATTAAATAATTATCATGCTCAATATAACCAATTGGTAGATAATAAATTTTATGTAATTTTCCAAAGCACATATTAGATTCATTACAGATATATTTTTTAACAAATTCTTTTTTCAAATTTTTCATTTTTTTAAAATCTCTCCATTTTAAATACTCTGCCGTTTCCTCTAGACGTTTGTAATATGCAACCATATCATAATTTAATAAAGAAAATGAATCTATTTTTGAAAACATAATTTTTATATATTCTAAATCTGTTGTATCATTGTTAAAAATATTATTGTTTAATGTCTTAATATTATGGATTAAAGAATCATTAATCATAAAAAAAATAGATTCGTTTTGGATATTATATGATAGATTATGATTATCTCTATTTTTATTACTTTGGCAAGAAATTAATAAAAAAATAATTGCTATTATGTATATAATTTTTTTTTTCATAATTACTTTATATTTGGTCTTACTGCAACTACCTTTAATTTTGATGAAAAAAAGTGAGTTAATTTGTTGTTCGGTCCTACAACTAATCTGTTATGTGGATTATCTTTTTTTTGAGCGTTATCACGGTAGAATATATAATTACCTTCTCCTCTTATATATCCTTGTCCACTCGCATTCACCCAATGTTGAACTAAAACATTGTGATTAGCAGCTCCCACTACATTATCTTCTGAATCTCGTAATAATGCACCTACTCCTGTGGCTCCATTATTACTTAATCCTATCATTGTAGGTTGTTGTTGTTTCAAATTTTCTCGTATTAAAGATACTCCATAAAAACTTTTTTCTGTTAAATCTGATTTACTCCATTTTGCTTGCAAATCATTATTGACAATTGTTGCTATACCTTTCCCGCCGTCAGCAGGTGTAGCACCTGCATTAATATTTTCTTTTCTTGCTGCTTTAAAACAATCTGTTTTATAGGGAATAAAGGTATTGTCTTTTAATATGTTATCAATTGTTTCCCATTGCTCTGACACTATTGTGCTACTGTGTCCAACAGTAGACATGACTTTTTCTCGCTCTATAGAAGACCTTGCTCTGTTTTCTTTGGTAGAAAATCTTCGACCTACTGTATTATCCCAATTCTCTCCAGAAGTATAATAAAGTGCTTTATCATCTATTCCATCAGTTCCCAAGTAATTTCCATCATAATCGTAGTAATCCCCATAATTCATTCCATTTGCATCTAAAAACAATATTGGGTTGTTGCCAGAAAAATGATAAGGAGATTTTGAATAATAACTCTCTGCCATTGGGTCTTGCACATGCCACCTGCCAATTTGTGCATCGTAGTGTCTTGCTCCGTAGTCGTGCCAGTCTAAGTTAAAATCTTCTTGTAGTTCTTTGCCGTTGTATAGGTATTTTGTTTCAAAATCGGTGTTGCTACTGCTTAGGCTTTTTATATTCATACCAAAAGGGTAGTAGCTGTTGGTTTGTAATACTGCTCCGC
>JAOZQN010000144.1 GCA_029932195.1 Bacteroidales bacterium
AATTTTTATAATGTTTTTTTAGTGAGTTTTTATAAAAACATGCCCCTTTAATTTTATTTAAAGAAGACATGTCTTTTCCCCTAAACTTGTTTTTTAAATTAAAAAAAATAGTGAGTTCTTATAAAAACATGCCTCCTTAATTTTACTTAAGGACAGCATGTTTTCCCCCCTAAATTTAATTATAACGCAATTACTGAATTATTTTTTTAAGAAGCATTATTTTTGATATTACAATAAAGATACTACAGTTATTAAGGCATTACATTATAGATACATTTTGCTTATTATCTTCATTTTTAGGCGATTATGTAAAATGTAGTTTTTTGATATTTAGTATCATAATACTCGAAAAAAATTGAATTTTTCGTTTGAAACTTCATTTTTATCAATTAAAATATTAAATTTGTTTTTCAATTTCTCTGATTAAGTATGGGGCACTCCTAAAAACTCAAAAATCAAGGCTTTCAAAATTCTTAAAGTTTGAGTTTACTCCTGTAAATGAATGTTTTAATAATTTTGTAAAGCACAGAGTTTGGGTTTTTAGGAGTGCCCTAATGATGCTATTTATTCTGTTTTCACTAAATCCTGGAGTGAGTTTCCAACTCATAATATTGGCTACTGTTTTGACAAAGAAGCTATTCGCTTAATAAATTTAGCAGGAAGATGGAAGGTTTTAAGAGATCCTATTAAAGGAGGTGTAATTGAACAAAAAATCTCAATCCTTATACATTTTCACCCATTGCATATTAAATATGTGCCATTAAAATTTCATGACACATCTAACTTACAGAATGAATACCCCACCTGCCACAGTTTTATTGTTATTTTCATTCTTTAGTCCACTCAAAAAAGCATCTTTTTGACTAGCCTGGTGTTAAATATATATATCATTTTTTTATAGAAAAACTCGGTGAAAATTGAAAAATTTTATTATATGGGAAGTTTATTAAAAACAACTTTTACATCTTAAAATCTCCATAATTTTTAATGTTTTACAACATTATTAAAATAAATAATAAACAATATAACAGTTATTTATAGGTATCTATAAATTTATATATATAAATAAAGATACTAATAATTTTATAGAAAAAAATATTTTTTTATTTTTGCAAAATCAAATATTAAACACGAAATTATGTCTAAAACAATTAAGATAAAGAAAGGACTTGATATTAATCTGAAAGGAAAATTATCTGAAAATATTGTAGAACTCGGAATTTCTGAGACCTATGCAATTCGTCCGGACGATGTTAAAAATCTCACACCAAAAGGATTTTTTAAACCTGGGGAGAAAGTGAAGGCAGGAACAGCTATATTTTTTGATAAATATAGACCAGACATTTTCTTTACTTCGCCAGTGAGTGGCAAACTTGTAGAAATAAAAAGAGGTGAAAGACGAAAAATATTAGAATTTATTGTTGAAGCCGATAAAGAAATAGAATACAAAGAATTTAAACAAGCCTCAGCAGACAGCCTTCAAAAAGAAGAGATTGTTGAAAACCTGAAACAAAGTGGACTCTGGTCTAAAATTATCCAACGTCCCTACGGAGTTATTGCAAATTCAGAAGATACTCCAAAAGCAATTCATATTTCTACTTTTGACTCTGCACCACTTGCCGTAAATTATAATTTCACATTAAAAGATGAAATGGATAATTTTCAAGAAGGTGTAAATATATTGGCAAAACTTACTTCTGGTAATGTTTATCTTAATTTAGATAACAAAATCCAAAATAATATATTTGCAAATATTAATAATGCTACAATAACAAAATTTGAAGGAAAGCACCCCGCAGGAAATGTGGGAGTTCAAATTAGCAAACTCACACCTATTAATAAGGGAGAAATTGTTTGGACAGTAAATCCTCAAGATGTAGTTTTTATTGGACGACTATTTAAAACAGGAAAATATGATGTTTCTAAAATAGTAGCACTTGCAGGCTCTGAAGTGGAAACACCTCAATACTACAAACTTATAGCTGGTGCAAATATTAAAAATCTTGTGAAAGACAATATTAAAACCGAAAATGTTAGATATATTAGCGGTAATGTTTTAACAGGAATAAAAATTGCAAAAGACAGTTACTTAGGTCATTATGACAATATGCTAACCGTTATTCCAGAAGGAAACCATTATGATTTGTTTGGTTGGGTTCTTCCTGGATTAAACAAATTTAGTGTTTCACGCTCATTTTTATCGTGGCTAACACCAAAAAAAGAATACACACTTCACACAAATACCAACGGTGGACAGCGAGCATTCGTTCTAACTGGTGAAATTGACAAGGTTTTTCCAATGGACATTTTACCAATGCAACTACTTAAAGCAATACTCGCCAACGATATAGACGCAATGGAACAACTTGGAATATACGAAGTTATAGAAGAAGACTTTGCTCTTTGCGAATTTGTTGATGTATCAAAAATAGACATGCAAGACATTGTTAGTGAAGGCATTGCAAGTATGATAAAAGAAATGTCATAAATTAATTTTGAATTTTGAGTTATTAGTTTTTAATGAGCTTACGCACAACTAAATTTCAAAATTTAACACTAAACATTAAAAATTAAACACTAAAAATTATAAACCAATGAGTTTAAGAAATTTTGTTGATAAAATAAAACCGAACTTTCAAGAAGGCGGAAAAATGTCTTTTTTACGTTCAACTTTTGATGCTTTTGAAACATTTTTATATGTTCCAAATCATGTTACAAAAAAAGGCTCTCACTTGCGTGATAGTTTCGATATGAAACGAACAATGATAGTGGTAGTGCTTGCACTTGTGCCAGCTATATTATTTGGGATGTGGAATATTGGTTATCAACATGGACTTTCTGTTGGCGAAAATATGGGACTAATCCAAAATTTCTTTTATGGATTATTGAGATTACTTCCTATAATTGTAGTTGCCTATGTAACAGGACTTGGTATAGAATTTATTGTTGCACAAATGAGAGGACACGAGGTTAGTGAGGGCTTTCTTGTAAGTGGAATGTTGATTCCTTTAATTGTGCCAATAGACACACCACTTTGGATGATTGCAGTAGCTACTGCATTCGCAGTAATTATTGGTAAAGAGGTCTTTGGAGGTTCAGGAATGAATATTGTAAACCCTGCACTTTTAACCAGAGCATTCCTATTTTTTGCCTATCCTAAAAAAATGTCGGGAGACTTTGTTTGGGTTGATGGACTGTCAAAAGGAGAAGGAATTGTGGACGGATTTTCAGGTGCAACACCACTTGCAAAAGCCGCAGCAGCAACTTCACCAGAACAAATAGATATTTTTCATCAGCAAACCTCTGTCCTTGATATGGTGATAGGAAATATTCCCGGCTCGGTAGGAGAGACTTCATTTATTGCAATAATGATTGGAGCTGTAATTCTTTTATTTACAGGTATTGCAAGCTGGAAAATAATGTTATCTGCTTTTGCAGGAGGAGCTTTAATGGGATATTTATTAAATATATTTGAAACAGCAAATAATGCCTATATGGGCTTACCATTCTACGAACACTTATTACTAGGAGGTTTTGCCTTTGGTATGGTATTTATGCTAACAGACCCTGTAACTGCCTCACAAACAGAAGCTGGGAAATGGATTTATGGTTTTCTTGCAGGATTTATAGCAATTCTTGTTCGTGTATTGAATCCCGCTTATCCAGAGGGAGTTATGCTCGCAATATTATTAATGAACGTTTTTGCTCCACTAATTGACTACTACGTAGTTCAAGGAAACATAAAACGTCGTTTAAAACGTGGAAAAGTAGCTGTCAGTAAATCGTAGTTAGTTGTTGATTGTTAATTGTTAGTTACGCAAAGCGTATGATAAAACAATTATATAAGCAAAACCAACAACTAATAACCAACAACTAAAAACTAATAACCAACAACTAAAAACCAACAACCAAAATGAACGTTCAAAGCAATTCATATACATTTATTTATGCCTCAGTAATGGTTCTTATTGTAGCGGCAGCGTTGGCATTTACTGCTACAACTTTGCAACCCATACAGCAAGAAAATATAAGAAAGGAGAAAATGCAAAATATTCTTACTTCGGTAGGTATTGAATGCTCCAGAGATGAAGCTGTTGATTTGTATAAAAAATATATTACTACTTCTTATGTAATAAATTCAGAAGGAGGAATAGTAGAAGGTGTAGAAGCATTTAAAATAAAACTTGCAATAGAAAATAAAAAGGTCTTGGCAGAACGTCAACTTCCTATCTATGAGTGCAATAAAGATGGAGCAATATATTATATTATTCCTGTGCGAGGAAAAGGACTTTGGGGACCAATTTGGGGTTACATAGCATTGGAAGGAGATTATAATACTATTTTTGGAGCTGTTTTTGACCACAAAGCAGAAACACCTGGACTTGGCTCAGAAATCTCAACAGCCTGGTTTCAAGCACCTTTCAAAGGAAAAAAGATTTTTGATGAGACAGGAAAACTTGTTTCTATAACAATAGTAAAAGGAGGAGCAGACCCAAATAGCCCATACGAAGTAGATGGTATTTCGGGAGGAACAATTACAAGTAAAGCATTAGAGACCACTCTTTTAAATAGCTTACAACCTTACGAATCGTTCTTTAAAAGTAAAGCTGAATAAAACAATTAAAAATTTTAAAGGATAAAGTTAAAAAGAACTTTTTATTTTTGTAAAATTCTTATTTTCAGGCGAAAGCTAACTAAAAAATCAACACTAAAAACTCAACATTTATAAAATGGCTAAAATTAAAAAATTATTAACCGACCCAATAAATCTGAACAATCCAATTACGATGCAAGTTTTGGGTATTTGTTCGGCACTTGCAATTACTGTAAAAGTAGAGCCTGCAGTAGTAATGTCAATTTCGGTGTTGTTTGTGCTTGGTATGGCAAATGTGCTTGTCTCTTTGCTTAGAAACACAATCCCTACACGAATTAGAATTATTGTTCAACTTGTAATAATTGCATTTCTTGTAATTATTGTTGATCAAGTTCTTAAAGCATTTATGTATGATGTAAGCAAGCAACTATCTGTATTTGTAGGACTTATAATTACAAACTGTATAATTATGGGACGACTTGAAGCATTTGCTCTAGGAAACAAACCATTCCCTGCTTTCTTAGACGGACTTGGAAACTCGGCTGGATATGGTATGATTCTAATTCTTGTAGCATTCCTAAGAGAATTTCTTGGTTTTGGAACAGTTTGGGGTTTCAAAGTAATTCCAGAAGCAGTTTACAATATTGGATATTCTGACAACGGACTTATGATTTTGCCTCCAATGGCACTCATAGTTGTAGGTGTAATAATCTGGATACAAAGAACAAGAACAAAAGAATTAATTGAAAATTAGATTATTGGAATATTGTTAATTATTGTTTGATTGTTAAAATTGTTAATATTTAAAACAATTTAACAATGCAAAAATTTAACAATACAACAATCTAACAATACAAGAATTTAACAATAAAAAATAAAACCACTATAAAATGGAAATGTTAAACATATTTATTAAGTCTATTTTTATAGACAACATGGTATTCGCTTACTTTTTGGGTATGTGTTCTTACCTAGCTGTGTCTAAAACAGTTAAAACATCAGCTGGTCTTGGGCTTGCCGTAATATTTGTTATGGTGATAACTGTTCCAGTGAACTATTATTTAGAAAATTTTGTTCTAAAAGCAGGAGCATTAACATGGCTTGGACCTCAATTTGCCGATGTAGATTTGAGCTTCCTTAGCTTTATTTTATTTATCGCAATTATTGCTGCAATGGTTCAGCTTGTAGAAATGATTGTAGAAAAATTTGCACCCGCACTCTATTCACAACTTGGAATTTTCTTGCCACTTATTGCTGTAAACTGTGCAATACTTGGAGCATCATTATTTATGCAAGAGAGAGAATATACTAATATTGGCGAAGCAACATCATTTGCAGTTGGTTCGGGAATAGGCTGGTTCTTAGCAATTGTAGGACTTGCAGCAATTAGAGAAAAAATTAAATATTCTAACGTGCCACCACCATTAAGAGGACTTGGTATAACTTTCATTGTAACAGGACTTATGGGTATAGCATTTATGACCTTCATGGGAATAAATTTATAAAATAAGTTTTGAATTTAGGAATTTTTGAAATTTCGAATAGAAAATAAAAACATGAATTTTAATGAAGATATACAAAATAGAACAAAAAAGTTTTCAATCAAAATTATAAAATTTTATTCAAACTTAAATAAAATAGAAGAAATAAGAATTATTGGAAGACAGTTGTTGCGAAGTTGCACTTCTGTTGCAGCAAATTTTAGGGCATCTTGTAGGGCAAGGTCTCCGAAAGAATATTTTGCAAAATTATCTATATGTGTAGAAGAGGCTGATGAAACTTTATTTTGGTTAGAGTTGATAACAGAAGCAGATTTAGTAAAAAAAGAAAATACAATTGAATTAATAAAAGAGGCTACAGAAATATTAAAAATATTAGCATCTACAAGAAAAAGAGCAAAATTAAAATTATAGAGTTTTGATTTTAAGAAGTAAAACTTCAAAATTTCAAAATTCCAAAATTTCATAATTTAAAAAATATAAAAATGATTTTATTAAGCGTAGCAACAACCACAGTTTTGGTAGCCATGTTAGTTTTCTGGCTAATGATATTACTACTTGTAATGATGCTTCTTGCAGCCAAAGCAAAACTTTTGCCATCGGGAGATGTAACAATAAAAATCAACAAAGAAAAAGAACTTACTGTTGGAGCAGGAACAACTCTCTTAAATACAATGACTTCTGAAAAAATATTCCTCCCATCAGCCTGTGGTGGTGGTGGAACTTGTGGAATGTGTAAATGTCAAGTTGAATCTGGTGGTGGAGAAATCCTACCCACAGAAGTTGGATTTTTCACAAGAAAAGAACAACAGTCAAAATGGAGACTTGCGTGTCAGGTAAAAGTAAAAGAAGATATGGAAATTGGTGTTCCAGAAGAGGTTATGGGAGTAAAAAAATGGGAATGCGAAGTTGTTTCTAATGGAAATGTTGCTACATTTATTAAAGAATTTGTTGTTAAATTACCAGAAGGCGAAACGCTTGATTTTCGTTCAGGTGGATATATTCAAATTGACGTGCCTAAAATTGATGTGCCATTTAAAAACTTTGATATTGAAAAAGAATATCACGAAGACTGGGATAAATTTAACATGTGGGATTTGACAATGAAAAATCCAGAGCCTACATACAGAGCCTATTCAATGGCAAACCACCCAGCAGAGGGAAATATTGTAATGTTAAATATTCGTATTGCAACCCCACCTTGGGATAGGGCTAAAAATGGTTTTATGGCAGTAAATCCAGGTATTTGCTCATCATATATTTTTGGACTAAAGGCAGGCGATAAAGTAACTGTTTCAGGACCTTATGGAGAATTTTTTATTAAAGATACACAAAACGAAATGATGTTTATTGGTGGTGGAGCAGGAATGGCTCCAATGCGTTCACATATTTTTGACCAATTTATGACTCAAAAAACTAGTAGAAAAGCTACTTTCTGGTATGGAGCACGTTCTTTGAGAGAAGTTTTTTATCAAGATCATTTTGATAAAATTGCTGCAGAAAATAAAAATTTCAGTTGGGAGGTTGCACTTTCAGAACCAATGAAAGAAGACAATTGGAAAGGTTCAACAGGATTTATCCATCAAGTAATTTTTGATACTTACCTAAAAGACCACGAAGAACCAGAAGATATTGAATACTACCTTTGTGGACCTCCAATGATGAACTCGGCAGTAGAAAATATGCTACTTGAACTTGGTGTTCCATTAGAAAATATTATGTTTGATGATTTTGGATAAAAAATACTAAAATCCATTTCTATAAAAAATAAAAAGCTCGCTTCAAAAAGAAGTGAGCTTTTTTGTTTATTAAAAAATAACAGTAAATTTGCGTAATGCAAATTACTGTAATCTGCATTACTAAAAAAAACATTAAATATATTTTGGCGTTTTTCATATTAACCAAAAGTAGTTTACACTTTTTTTATTTGTTTATAAAATAAAAAACACAATAATAGTCTAAATTTCAACTCATTAGCGTAGGGTTTTAAACCCTACGCTAATGAGAAAAACAGAAAGTGTAAAGTAGATATGAAAAATGCCATATATTTTTATAAGCAGAAATAAATTTCTAATTTTTAATAAAAAATGAAAATACTAAAAGCAAGTCAAGTTAGAGAGGCTGACAACTATACAATTAAGCATAAGCCAATAAGTTCTATAAATCTGATGGAACATGCAGCAACTATGTGTAGTAATTGGATTATTGATAAATTTATTTTCAATATTTACGAAACAAATAAGCATTTTAAAATATTTGTAGGACCAGGGAATAATGGAGGAGATGGGCTTGTTCTCGCAAGACTTATAACACAAGAAGTTGAGAGGTGGTTTTATAAAAATTCTACTGTAGATGTCTATATTTTAAATTTTACAGATAATTTTTCTCATGAGTTCTTAATAAACTTGGAAAGATTAAAAAAAGTAAGTAAAAATATCTATGAAATAAAATCAGAAAAAGATTTTTCCGTTATAAATAAAGAAGACATTATTATTGATGCAATTTTTGGGTCTGGACTTTCGCGTGTTGCAAGCGGTTTGCCCGAAAAAGTTATTAATTTTATAAATCAAAGTATTAATAATGAGGTTATTGCAATAGATATTCCTTCTGGTCTTTTTGGTGAGGAGAATCATAAAATAGAGAACCAAACAATTATAAAGGCTAATTATACTCTGACGTTTGAATTTCCTTTCTTATCATTCTTTTTCCAAGAAAATCAAGACTATGTTGGTGAATTTAATGTTGTTCCAATTGGAATACATGAAAATTTTAAGCAAAAAGTTTTAACAAATTATTTTACCACAGAGAAGAAAAACATTTTAGGTAAAATTAAAAAACGAGCAAAATTTTCGCATAAAGGAAACTATGGACACGGACTATTAATTGCAGGGCAAAAAGAAAAAATGGGAGCATCAATTCTTGCAGCAAAAGCAGCACATAGAGCTGGAATTGGTTTGTTAACCGTTTATACTGAGGATAATACAACTCTAAATATAACCTCTCCCGAAACCATGATTACGCAGGAATTGGATTTTGATAAATATTCAGCAATTGCAATTGGACAAGGTTTAGGACTGGATACAAAAGCAGAAAATTTATTAAAAAATGTGTTAGAAAATTCGCAAAAACCACTTGTAATTGATGCCGACGCAATAACAATTATTGAAAAAAATAAAGTTTATTTTGCAAAATTCTATAAAAATGTTATATTTACCCCCCACCCAAAAGAGTTTGAACGCTTGGTTGGAAAGACGGAAAATAATTATCAACGCAATCTGAAACAGATAGAATTTTCTGTAAATAAAGGAGTTTATGTAATTTTGAAAGGTGCATATACAGCAATAACTACCCCCGAAGGAAATTGCTATTTCAACACCACAGGAAATCCTGGAATGGCAACTGGAGGAAGCGGAGACTTGCTTACAGGAATAATTTTATCTTTACTTGCACAAGGATATTCTGAAAAAGAAGCGTGTATTCTTGGAGTATATTTGCATGGTTTGGCTGCTGATATAGCAGTAAAAACTTTTGGAAATCAGTCTCTTATGCCTTCTGATATTATTAACAATATCCATTTGGCAATTAAAGAAGTAGTTAAAGATTTTTTATCATAAAAAGTTGTTATTTTATTAACCTACGAAAATACAACCTCAATTAATAACCAAAAATAACCCAAAACCCAAAATGAAAAAATTATTATTAACATTATTTGCATTGCTTATGCTTGCAAATCTCGGAGTGTTTGCTCAGATTGAATTTTACGGAGAACAAACACGTGGAACTGATAAAAATGCAGAATTAATTTGTAAAGCTCTAGTTATTACAGAGCAAGTAAAAATAACCAAAATAGAAGGAGACAATGCAGGCTTTTGGATAGAAAACAAAAGTGCAACTGTGCAAAGTTTTTTTAAAGATGAAGGAGAATTTTTCCCCGAAGCAATAGGATATGTTTTAGAACCTGGAAAATATTGGATTTATCCTAATTTAAAAGACGAACAAAAAAAAGCTACAATAAAAGTTACTTTAACAAAAACAAATAAATAAATACTTAAAAAAATTGGCGTTTTTCACGGGTGTCAAATTCAAGACTTTTTTGATATTTTAGAATTGAAGTTTACTTCTGTAAATAAGCATTTTAAAATATTAAAAGTAACGATGAAGTTGGCACTCGTGAAAAATGCCAAAAATCTAAATTGAAATTTATATTTTGTTATCAGCTTTTGGCTGTTAGCTATTTGCTAAAAAATAAATATATTTCTAAGTGAAATTCTTTTTTTTGCTAAAAGCCAATAGCCAAGAACTAATAGCAATCTAAAATGATTTTATTTTAGATTTTTAGGAAATATTTAGTTTTTAGTTTGTTTTTGCCTGATAATAAATATATTGCAAAATAATTTACTTATGCTCAAAAAACTTTTTTATAAAAGAAAAAAGCCCACTTCTAAAATTAGTGTTTTACTAAATCAAAATATTTTTTTAGATTTTGTAATTCAGCCAGATTTTTTTAGTGCCTTTTTAGAGCTTATTACAAAAAACATAAACGACCCGAACAATAAATTACATGTAAATTTTAATAATGATATTAATCAATTAGTTGATGCTCAAATTCCACTTTTTGAGAATATATTGGCAGCAAATTTTTCCGCAGAGTCTCTTAATGGTTTTTTATCTGAATTTAAAAAAAATGTAAAAACTAAATTTGAAATCCCACCAGTAAATATATATTTTATCACATATTGGTTTCAAATATTAAAGAAATTCAATAGTGAGGTTGTAAACTCTTCTTTAGATATTGATACAATAAAAAGGTTTGAAGGTTTTTACAACAAATTTGAAAACATATCAAGAATAGAACACGAACGATTATCTAATGAAAATAAAGTATGAGTTGTGTAATCAACACTTCGTTAAATTACGAATTATTAATTGCTGAAAGAGTATAAAAAACCATAATATTTCATTTCTATTACTTTCAACTAATTTACTATCTGAATTTTCTAACCATACGGTTTATAAAGTAGCTTTTACTTGTTGTCCATTTTGATAATGGGACATTTATGCTTGTTTTTAAGAAAAATATTTTATCTGGTTGGGTAGAATATGGTTTTACTGTGCCATTAAGAGTTAGGGGATACTCCTTGTTTAAAAAAGTTGTTGGCATAAAATCAAGTTGTATATTGAGAACCATATAATTAAAACCTATAAAAAAAGTGAGGTTATTACTAACAAATTCATTGTCTGTTAACCATTTACTTCTTGGAGTTATAGACCAATTAACTTTATCTGTTACTTGAACAGCAAAATTGAAATTGTATTTTAGTCCTGCAAAAAAATACTTTTGCTTATTAAAGATTTCATTTCCAAATTTAAGAAAAACTGGTATTCCTACCGAGTTTATTCTGTGAGTTTGAATTAGAGTGTAGTCTCCATAAACAGTTCTGTATTTAGCAGAGATTCCTGTGTTTTGATATTCTGCACCAAGCACAATTCCGCCTTTATCGTTACTAAAGTCAAAGTGAAAATGCAAATCTGCATGAAATCCAGGAACATAATCTACAAAAAAAGCAGTATCTGGAGTAAGTCGCATTTGACCATCAGCAGTATTTAGAAATAAATTGTTTAGAGTATCTGGTTGTGGACTCATTATCTGATGAACTGCTCCAGCTTTTAGCACAAAATATCTAAACTCCCATTGAGCAAATGTTGTACTTATTATTGTTGTAAAAATTATTAAAAGAGTAATTTTTTTCATAGTTTTTTTGATTGTAGTCTAACTAAGTAGTAAGTTAAAAATTGTCGAGTTGTAGAGTTGTCGAGTTTAAAGTTGTCAAGTTATCAAAGATGTACAACTTTACGTAAGTAACCCAATTTTTAATTCCTCCTTTCACCTTTTTTACCCCTT
Organism: Bacteroidales bacterium; assembly: GCA_029932195.1. Taxonomy (GTDB): domain Bacteria; phylum Bacteroidota; class Bacteroidia; order Bacteroidales; family JAOZQN01; genus JAOZQN01. The sequence continues at coordinate 11,996 of JAOZQN010000144.1, forward strand.
AGGCGAAAACTAACTAAAAACTAAGTAATAAAAACTTAACATTTTG
>JAOZQN010000728.1 GCA_029932195.1 Bacteroidales bacterium
TTATTTAATTAGTGGTGTATAATTTTTCTAAATTCATCAATATTTATAACATTTATTTTAGGAAAATCAATATTTTTCAAAACGTTAAAATGTTTATCATGTGTTAAAAGGTAATTGGCATTTGCAATAATCGCACAATCAACAAATTTGTTATCATCGGGGTCGTTTTTAATTAATTCCCATTTATAATAACGAGTTACAAATTCTACATTTACAGCATTTTGAATTATTTGCAAAACAACTTCTGCTATTTGTTTTGTCATGTGTTGGTTAATTATTTCTTCGTATTCTAATAAAATATCTGTGCTAACACACAAAATAAATTTTTTGTTAATAAAAATCATCAAAAATCCAACGAAATTTAGATTTTTTAGAAACAGAAACAAGCAAAACATTTGTATCTATAATAATTTTAGGTATCATTTATTTGTCCATTGTTCTATTGTGTGTATTTAAAAGTTGTTCCATTTTGTCGTTATCTAAATTGTTTTTATCCCAAAAATCATTAGTAAGAATATCCAGTTTTTGAGTTAAAAAATTTATTAAAACACTTTTTAATTTCAATAAATCGTCATCATTCATTTTTAATGAAAATAAATTTAAAATTTCTATTTGTGCTTTGGTTAGTGGATATTTTATTTTTTCTGCAACCATTTTTTTCTTTTTTCTTCGTTTTCATTTTTAATGAACCACAACTACCAGTTTGTTACACTACCCGTTTTAATATTAAGAATACATTTTATCTCTAAGTATTTTTATTTTTTCATCAACAATATAATCTCCATAATTCATCATTTTATCAATTATTCCGTTTGGTGTTAGTTCAATAATACGGTTACAAACAGACTGGATAAATTCACGGTCATGTGCTGCCATAAAAACATTACCAGGATACCTTATCAAATTATTATTAAATGCTTGAATAGACTCTAAATCAAGATGGTTAGTTGGTGTGTCTAATATTAGGGCGTTTGCTTCAGTAAGCATCATTTTAGAAATTATGCAACGCATTTTTTCGCCTCCCGATAAGATTTTCACATCTTTGTAAATATCATCACCAGCAAAAAGCATTTTACCCAAATAGCTACGAATGTAAGGTTCGGTAGTATCGTTGGTAAACTGACAAAGCCAGTCGAAGAGGTTTATGTTTCTTTCAAAATGTTCGGCATTGTCCAAAGGCAAATAAGCTGTGGTGATAGTTTGTCCCCATTCAAATTTTCCTGTGTCAGCTTTTTCTCTTTCGTTTATAATTTCAAAAAAGAGTGTAACAGCACGGCTATCTCGTGATATAAATATAATTTTATCTTCTCTGTTGGCATAAAATTCAACATCTTTAAATAAAATTTCGCCATCAATACTTCCTGTCAGCCCTTCAACTTCAAGAATTTTATCACCAACCTTTCGTTTTGGAGCAAAAATTATTCCAGGATATTTTCGTGTAGAAGGCTTAATAGATTCAATATTAAGTTTTTCTATCATTTTTCTACGGCTGGTTGCTTGTTTGGATTTTGCTACATTGGCACTAAACCGTTGAATAAATTTGAGTAGTTCGTTACGTTTTTCTTCGGCTTTTTTGTTTTGCATTTTTTGCTGGCGAAGAGCAAGCTGGCTACTTTGATACCAAAAAGTGTAATTTCCCGGAAACATTTGTATTTCGCCAAAATCAATATCAACAGTGTGTGTGCTAATGGAATCGAGGAAATACCTGTCGTGAGAAACTACGAGAACTGTGTTGTCGTAATTGGCTAAGTAATTTTGCAACCACATAATATTTTCTATATCAAGATTGTTGGTTGGCTCATCTAATAATAGATTGTCGGGGTTTCCAAAAAGAGCTTGTGCGAGCAGAACTTTTACTTTTTCTTTTGCACTCATGTTTTTCATTAAAATATAATGAAATTTTTCTTTTATACCTAAATCGCTCAATAGGTTGGCTGCATTACTTTCGGCGTTCCAACCGTCCATATCTGCAAATTCGCCTTCTAAGTCGGCGGCTTTTACTCCATCTGCATCGGAAAAATCTGGTTTGGCATACAGGGCATCTTTTTCCTTCATTATATCCCAAAGTTTGTTATGCCCTTTCATAACTGTATCAATAACAGTAAATTCGTCGAAAGCAAAGTGGTCTTGACTAAGAACAGAAAGCCGTTCGCCAGAGCCAAGACTAATATTTCCGTAATTGGATTCTAATTCTCCCGAAATAATTTTTAGAAAGGTGGATTTTCCTGCACCGTTCGCACCTATAACACCATAACAATTTCCGGGCATAAATTTTAAATTTACGTCTTGAAACAGCGGTTTTTTACCAAATTGGATTTTTAAATCTGAAACTGTAATCATTTTTTATATAAGTCTTTAGTTTTTTTGAGTTGAATAGTTAATTTCAATTGTTTTTTTATTGATAGTAAGAATATTACGAAAAAATATAAAGTTAATTACTATAAAAAAAACAAAAGATGAGTCCGCTCCGATAAGTGTATTTTTACCAAAATCAAGGCGGATACAAATTTTAAAACGGAGTTTACGCTCTGTAAATGAGTATTTTAAAATTTGTATTCAACGCCGAGTTTGGTAAAAATACACTTGTCGGAGTGGACTCAAAGATAATTGCCTCAAAAGTAATACTTTAAACTTGAACTACAAACTTTTTTATATTTTGTTAAAATTATTCGTTAAAAATAGACTTCAAAGAGCTAACTCTCTTTATTATTGGCTACCCACTTAAAGTTGGACAGCAATTAATTATAAATTGTTAAAAATAT
>JAOZQN010000729.1 GCA_029932195.1 Bacteroidales bacterium
ACATTCCAAGAAAATGCAAAAATGTCTGATTATCAGATGATTTATCTACTTCGTCGATTATTAGAACTATTTTTTGTGGCTTGCTTTTAGCGAAGGTAGTAATAAATTCAGACAAGGATTCAAAATCTTCCATTTTTTCAGAAGCGATTTTAAATTCTTCGGATAATTTTTTATCAGCTATTTTTGTTTTATAATATAAATTCATTAGAAAACCTTCGCTAAAAGTTTTTTCATTTTCATAAATTAAATCTCCAACACCTTCAAAACTTGTTCTTATTAATAAGTAGTCGTCTCTTTTTCCTATAATTTTATCTAAAAGCGAAATAGTTGTAGTTTTGCCAAATTGTCTGCCACCAAGTATGGAGAAGTATTTTCCACGTTCAATTAGGTCTTCAAAAATATCTCTCATTTTTCTGCTTGTATCCACCATATAGTGTTTACTGCGAACGCATAAACCTGTTTCGTTAAATTCTCTTTTCATAATTTTTTATCTTATTGAGATGAAAAGTCTCTAAATTTATAAATACTTCCAAAATAATCAATAATTGTCTTAATTTTTACTTGTTGTTCTCCTTCTGCAAAAAATGAATTGTAAGATGTAAATTTCCACTCTTCTATTTCTTTTGCAAAATTATTATTTACAGGTTTTAAGTGTATGTTTTTTACCGTATTAACAAAATATTCTTTTGTTTGTATATTTTTTGTTTCTATATTTTTATCAAAAAAAAGATTTTTTTCGCCAAAAATAGAATTATACTCATTTTGATAATCAGTAAACAGATTATCAAATTGTTGGCTAATGTATTTTAAAATAAATTTTTCGTGAAACTTAGAATTTTTTCCATTTATTTCAAAATTAAAAAACGAAGCAAACTCTTGCTCTTCTTTTATTTTTATCAAAATTTCAAAACTATTTGGCAATAGGCAATATGCAAAGGTCTCGGCAATTGGCTGAATGTAATGAAAGTATTTCTTTAAGAAAAACTGATAATTTTTTTCTTGTCTAAAAAGTTTATCATTTTCATTAGAATAAGTTAAATGATAAAATTTCTTAGGCGAAAGCGATAAGGTCATATTTATTAAGTTTTGAAGTTCTGAAACTTTGAAGTTCTGAAGTTCTGAAATTTTGATGCTTGTATTACAATGCTTTGCATAATTCAAAATTTCTCAACTTCAAAATTTCAAAAATTATTTTATCCAATTTGGTTTTCTTTTTTCCAAAAAAGCGTTCATTCCTTCCTGCCCTTCTTCGGACGCTCTTATGTCTGCAATTATTTCAGCAGTGTAGCCAATAGCATCATTTAGAGTTAGTTTGTTAGAAATGTCAAAAAGTAAATTTTTGCAATGCGACATAGCTTGTGGTCCACTGGTTCTTAGGTTTTTGATAACAAAATCCACTTGCCCTTGAAGTTCCTCTACTGGTAACGATTTATTTACTAATTTATAATGTTCTGCTTCTTTTCCTTTTATGCGTCTTCCTGTTAGCATTAGGTCTTTGGCACCATATTCTCCCACTCTTTTTACTACGTAGGGCGAAATGCAAGCAGGCACAATTCCAATTTTTACTTCACTGAGAGAAAAAGTTGTATTATCGTCGCAATAGGCAAAATCGCAGGCAGCCAGCAAGCCGTTTGCTCCGCCAATTGCAGCTCCGTGAACCATTGCAATAGTTGGTTTTTTGCAAGTATAAATTTGGTAAAAACATTTTGATAAATTCAAACTTTCCTCATAATTTTGCTCACGAGAATATCCTGAAACACCTTTCATCCAATTTAGGTCGGCACCAGCACAAAACGATTTTCCTTCGCCTTTTAGTAGAACAATTTTTATGTCGTCCATTTTATCAATCTCTTGAAAACAGGCAATTACCTCCGAAATCATTACTTCGTTAAAAGCATTATGAATTTTAGGGCGATTGAGTAAAATCGTAGCAAGATCGCCATTTTTTTCTAATTTTATAGTTTGATAATTCATTTTTTAAGTTTTTAAAATTATATTTGTGAGTTTATATTTCGTAAAGTTGGCTTTTGGCTATTAGATTTTGGCAGTTAGCTATTTGCTGAAAAAATAAATATATTTTTAAGTAATTTTTTTTGCCAAAAGCCATAATTTTCTACTTTCAAAACTTTTAAGTTGCAAAGATAAAAAAATAGGTTTAAAATATATAAATTTTATGAAACAAAATAGCTTTTTGGATTACAAAAAACATAAATGGTTTATAATCATAGGATTATTTGTGTTTTCTTTTTTGCTTTATGCCAACACGCTTTCCCACGACTATGCTATCGACGACATGATTGTAACAACAGATAACCCTTTGGTTAATAAAGGTATATCTGGAATTGGCGAACTTATTACTCATGGATATTTTTATGCAAATACTGGTAGAAACGATGAATCCTATCGCCCGTTTAGCATGGTTATGATTGCATTAGAAACTGAGTTTTTTGGGCTTAAACCATCTGTAAATCATTTTTTTAATGTGTTATTTTACTCACTTACTTCGGTTTTTTTATTTTTGTTTTTAAGATTACTTTTTAAGGAAAAAAACATTGCTATTCCACTTATAATTTCGCTTCTGTTTCTCTCTCACCCTATTCATACTGAGGTGGTTGCAAATGTAAAAAGCCGAGATGAAATAATGCAATTGTTTTTTATGATTTTATCGTTATACTTATTGCCCCCTTTGTCCCCCAAAGGGGGAGAAGAAATACGCACTACTTGGGGCGTGAAAAATTTATTTTCCCCCTTTGGGGGACAAA
>JAOZQN010000730.1 GCA_029932195.1 Bacteroidales bacterium
AGATAACACACTGTATGATTGCTTATTACCTATTTCCGTCCAGAGACTAAATAGTGCCTGTTCTTCACGAAACATCTATAAAAATATACTTCTTGGAGTGGACTCTAAATTAGGATATAAAGCTTTAAAGCTATTTTATTTTTTATCTATAAAATACAACATGAAATCACAAAATAACTTTCAAGTCCCTTGTTTTTAGTTAATTAATTAAATTCGTAAAATGAAAAAAATCATACTATTATTAATTTGTTTCTGCACTTTAAACAGTATAGCACAAACATCAACTACAATCAAAAACGGAAACTGGGGAGATGTAACAACTTGGGATAATGGTGTTCCGGGCTGGGGCAATAATGCGATTGTAAATCACAATATTTCGCTTAATGCTGCAGTAAGTCTTGGTTCAGGAGATTTGCTTGTTAATGCAGGTGCTTCATTGATACAAATAGGTAGTTTTGATATTTCAATCTGGGATAATGCTGGTAGTTTTACAAATCACGGAACGGTTACTGCAAATATAATGAATGGTAGCGGAACATATTTTAATGACGGAACTTTAAATTTAGTCTCCATAGATATAAGCTCGCCAGCAAGTCTATCAAGTACTGGAAGTTTAACATTGAGTGGAGATATGAATATAGGTGTCTCAGTCAATGCTTCCTTTGACGGAACAGTAGATATTGGCGGAGTAATTCAACTCGATAACTTTGCAAGTATAACGAATAATGCCGTTTTTAATCTTACCGGAAATTTTAGCATGAATGACAATTCATCATTTACAACAAATAATACTTTTACTTCAAACGGAGATATTTGGGCAGGTATTTCAAGCTCAATTACTAATAATTCTGCTTTCACAATAAATAATTATAATGGCGAAGCAGACCTTATTAATAATGGGACTATGAACTTTAATGATATAAATTCGGCTTATGCCGATGGTTCTATAACAAACAATGCAGGCTGCTCAATGATATTGTCCGGAATGTTTCGCTCTTACAATAATACAGATGTTACAAACGACGGAACAATCCAAGTTGCTGCACCAGGACTGGGCTGTGTTATCGGAGGAAATCAGTTTATTAACAACGGCAGTTTTACGGTAAGTAATAATGCAACAAGTTTTTCTGCAAATTTAATTGAAAATCATGGTAATCTTACCCTACACAATGTAAACGGACAGGGTGTTTTTCACAACTATAAAAACTTTTATGTAACCAATAATATTGATGATTTTTATGGCATAAATGAATTTCATAATCATACAGGTGCACATGCCGAGATAACTGGTTTTGTAGAAATATGGAATGATGTGTTTGTTAATGACGGCTATATTTTTGTAGGAGGAAATGTTACATTAGGTTCAGGTTTAGCAACTGCGAACAACACTAATGTATTTGTTTGTAAAGGTGCTTTCACAAATGATGCAAGCTTTAACAACAACGGAGCCATATACTGCATAGGAACAGGTGATTTTATCAATAACTGGAGCCATTATATACAAGCTGCAAGCTGCGGACATGTAAATGTCGGCTGTAATGATTTTATTGACCGAGGAGCTGTTACAAATATGAATATTTACGGAAATTATATAAAAGAAGGAGGCACCGCAGCCGTAAATATGAGCACTCTTGCTTGGCTACCATGCTCTGGGCTTGATATTGAATACTATTCTCGTGCAGATGGAAATTGGGAAGATGCAGATGCCTGTTCTGGACTTTGCGTATGGAGCTTAGAGCAAATAAAACCCGACCCAATTAACGAATATCCTAAAATCTATGAAAATGTAACCATTGATAATCATTTAATTACAGTAAACAATGCAACAACTCCTCAGCCAATAAGCTGCGATTCACTCGCCTTAAAACCTCTCGGCAAACTTACAATTGATAATACCAAAACACTTACCGTAAACGGAGATTTTATAATAAACTCTCCCGAAAATTCAGGAGCAACTGGTTCTTTATTAGATAATGGCACAATAAATATCACAGGAATACAAAAAGTGCAGCGATATATAACTGGAATGAATTGGCATTACTTCGGCTCGCCTGTTGATGAATTTAATGGAGGCGATTTTTTTCAATCTAATTTTTATTATTACAACGAAACAACAAATGATACTTGGACAGGCGATAATATCTTTGGAACTTATGGCTGGACAAATCCAGGAACAGGAAATTTATCTGCCGATATGAGAGGATATATTTATTATTATGAAAATGATATGCTTGAATTTCAGGGAAACCTAAATACAGGGGCAAAAAATAATACTCTTTCCTATACAAATAATAACCCTAGCAATCCAGAGTTTGATGGTTGGAATCTTATTTGTAATCCTTATCCATCAGCAATTGATATTGATGCTATTACAACAACTGGAATAATAGATAATTGCATTTATTTTTACGATGATGATGGTTCTTCTCCATATTATAACAATTATAGATATTACATAAAAGGCGGTGTTGGAGCAAATCCTTATCCTGCAATTTCGGTAAACGGTGGACAGCAATATATTCCTGTTGCACAAGCATTTTTTGTGAGAACCACAACAAATAATCAGTCTTTTGATTTAGATACAGACCTCAAAACAACATGCATCAAAAACAAGCTAAACTCCTATGCACTAGCAAGTAAAACAATAACTGGACGTTTTGATTTAAGCCCTATACTTGCTATACTCATAAAAAAACAATAAAATAAAACATATACGCCAATCTCAGTGCCTTAAAATTGAATTATTGGGTAAAA
>JAOZQN010000731.1 GCA_029932195.1 Bacteroidales bacterium
TGCTTCGCACACCTAAAAACACCACAAAACCACCGCCACCAAGCAGTTACCGTTAAGCAAAACTAAAACAACAACAAAATGATAAGAATAGAAACAAAAAATGAAATAGGAATATTCTTTGAAAAATTAAAATTTTATTTAGAAAAAAATAAGATTTTCAAGAACCATTATATAAATATATCTGATTTTGACGAGAATAACCCAAGAATATGGGGAATGGCTATTTCTATTTTCCCAAAGGGAACAAAAGATAATTTATTTCTTCAAAATGACGGTAATAATTTATTTATTTACAATATGCAATTCTGGAAAGAATGGCATAGGACTAAAAGAATTATAATTTTTGCTTTATGGGCAGGTGATAATGTGGAAAAATCAGAAGAATTTAGAAACTTAAAAGAAGAGTGGAGCAATAATACAAAATCAGAATTAACTTATAATGCTGGGAATACTGGTGGATATGTAGATTTAAGTAAAAGGAAAATTCCACCAGAATTAAAAAATATGCCCAAAGAAATTGATGAAAATGTTATTTTTCCAATTATTGAAAACACACTTGAAAAACTCTATATAGATTATAACGACCATTTTAAAGAACTTTTTAATATTACAAAAAAAATAAAAAAAATGACAATAATTGATTATTACAGAAACTGGATACAAACTAATGGAGTTTCAGGAACTTATAATGGTTATGCGAATGACTTACAAGACATTAGAGATGGATTACTTGCAAAATCTATTCCAAATGTGAGCGTTAATAAAGTTTTTACGAACCCAGACATACAAGCAAGAATTAAAGCGGAAGAACTTAATATTGACATTTTTGATATTTGTAAAAATATAGTAAATCTAATATCAAAACTTCAAAATTATCATTCTGTATTTCTTAAAATACGACCTTCCTGTGTAATCATTGGACAACCTAATAACAATTTAATTTATGATTATAGTAAAAAAAGTATTCCTGATAAAAGCAATTCAGGACAACCAGAAGCTACACTCAATAAATATATTAAATTTTTGGAGTTTTTAAGTAGAATAAACTCCAATATTGCAAAAGAAGATGAAAGAAGAGAAATATTAAATAGTCTTTGTGGCACAACTCCATCAAAAGAAGAATTTGAACAAGAAAAAACAACAAAAGAAATAAAACACCTAAATCAAATTTTATTTGGTCCTCCGGGAACAGGAAAAACATATCATACAATAGATAAATCTGTTCAAATAATTGATGAAGACTATTACGAAAAAAACAAAGACGTATTTGGATTAACAAATGAAGAAAAAAAACAAAAAAGAAATAACTTAAAAATACGTTTCAAAGAACTAAAAGAAAATGGACAAATTGTATTTACAACATTTCATCAATCAATGAGTTATGAAGAATTTGTAGAAGGACTTAAACCATACGAAAAAAATGGAGAAATATTTTATGAAGTTAAAAAAGGTATTTTTCGACAAATATGTATAAAAGCAGAAGAAAATTCGGCAGAAAACTATGTTCTAATAATTGATGAGATAAATCGTGGAAACATTGCAAGTATTTTTGGCGAGTTGATAACTTTAATTGAACCAGACAAAAGAAAAAATGCAGATGAAGAACTTTTTGTTAAGTTACCATATTCCAAAAAAGAATTTACAGTTCCACAAAATTTGCATATAATTGGAACAATGAATACAGCAGATAGAAGTGTTGAAGCCCTTGACAGTGCTTTACGTCGCAGATTTATTTTTGAAGAAATGCCACCAAACGAAAATTTATTAAATGCTGATTTTCATAGCATTAATTTACAAGAAGTATTAAAACATATAAACGTCAGGATTGAAAAACTAATTGATAAAGACCACAAAATAGGACATTCCTATTTTATGAAATTATCTTCAATTAAGAATTTGCAAAATGCTTTTAAAAACAAGTTAATCCCACTTCTTGAAGAATATTTTTACGGTGATTTTGTAAAAATCGGTTTGATATTAGGTGATAATTTCATGCAAACAGAAAGCAAAAACGAAAATATTTTTAAAACAATTGACACCGAAGAAGATTATACAGACTTTGAAAATAGAATAATTTACAATATAGTTGTTCCGCAAGATGAGACAGAATTTATTAACGCTGTAAAAAACATCTATTTGTAATGAAAAATAAAAAATTAATACAAATATTTGAACATCAAAGATTGAAAGTAAATCAGAACAGTATTTTTAACGAAAAGCATTTTGATTTACTTGTCAAATACAATGAAAAAAACGATAATAAGTTTTTTTCGGTTGGTCATAAAAGTATTTTATTCAAAGAATATGTTGGTGTTATTCAGGTAGCTGGTATAACAATAGAAATATTACCCAAAGCGGATAATAACAAAAAAGACAAAGACAATAAAGATAAATGGCAAAAAATCTTATTTGATATGCTCAAAGAAAGCAGACATATACAAACTGAAAGTATTAGTTCTGCAAATCTTAAATTACGTTCCAATTCAATACTTGATTTATATTTTGAAATTTTTATTCAAGAAATAGAATACCTTTTACATACAGGACTTGTAAAAAAATACAGACGAAACAGCGACAATTTAAATGTTCTAAAAGGAAGTTTAAATATTTCAAAACAAATAAATATAAACACAATACACAAAGAACGATTTTTTACAAATTTTACTGTTTACGATAAAAATCATTTATTACATAACTGAAGTTTCGGAGTTTATAATTAATTGATTATTACGTATATAATGTTTTT
>JAOZQN010000732.1 GCA_029932195.1 Bacteroidales bacterium
GACCCGGAACAAGCCCACCCAAAAACCAAAAACAATTATCAACCGAGCAAATGTTGTGCCTATTTATTATTAAATGCTTCTATAAGTTTGTCTTCATTTTTTTTCATTATTTTTGAAAATTCAATGAAGTTATCTGTATTGTCGGGTATTTTAAAACCATATTTATTAACTTCTCCCTTGTAACCATTTAATGTTCCTACTTGAACAATTTCGTTTTTCTCTTTTAGAGGATAAAGTAAATATGCTTTTTGTGCTTCCAAAATGTATAAATAGCTAATAATTTGATGTATGTCATTTCTGTCAATATTTACAAAGTTTAAATGTTTATATTTCGCATCAATAATAATAGTTTTGTCAGGTTTGTAAAAATCTGGATATCTTTTGTATCCGTTATTATTAGAAAAAAGATGTAACTTATTTTTTCTTGTTTTATTTTCGGGGTGAATAAAATTTAACTGTCTTAGTAAAGTATTAAGATATTCCTCCCATAGCCAAGCTCCGTCAAATAAAACTCCGTGAACTTTTTCATTAGTATCTTTATACGATAAACCTTCTCTATTTAATATTTTTAAGCAAATTTTTCTTAATGGCTCATATTCTGTATAATATGGGTGTTTATTTATTTGAATGTTATCTTGAATTGTAGACAGTCTGTTTGTTTTATTATAATTAGGTGTTATCTCTTTTATTAATCTAATACTTTTTAAAGTTTCTGAATTATTGTTTAGAGCATTTAAAAATCCTTTCGACGTAATGTATTCAATCGTATGACGAATTAGTTGTATTATTGAGTTATTATATGAAAATTCTTTCGTATTATATGATATATTACCTACAAACGGTCTATTTGTTTTAATATGCCTCGCAATATCAATTGCTCCTTTTACATTAGAATTATTGTATTTTTTCTTTTTATATTCCTTATATACTCCCTGTCTTATTGCTTTGTTTAGGTGACTAGCAAAAATGAAAAATAAAAGAAAATCCCAAATGTTTTCATTGCTTGCAGTATTGTTAAAATTGACCAAATTTATTGCAAAAACTTTTGACAGCATATATTGTAAAAAATATTGCTTATTTTCGTTTGTGTCAAAACGAGAACCAATTGTAATTGAAATATTATCAATTCCAATAAACCCCATAATATTAAATGTTTGAAGCTTATTGTCAGAAAATATAGAAAAAATCTTATCCTTTTCAATATCCTCATTGTTAGAATTGAAACTATCAGGAAATATCAATAAGTCGGGGTGTTTTTTTATTAACTCTTTAATCGTTTTATTTGCAATCTTATTTAAAGAATCAATATACTTATTCTCTATTAATACTTTTCCTAAGTTATTGTCTTTTAGTGGTATATTACTCATTTTCTAAATTATAGGCTTGTTTAAAATCTTTTAATTTATTGTTTGCATCAGGAAGTCCTCTTATATATTCTTTTAACAACACTTCAATGTGATTTTTCCATAATTCATCAAATGATGGGGTATCAGTGCTTTCATAGTTTTTTAATTTTAAGAAATATGCAGAACCAATATGAAAACTACTATTTAAGCCTTCAGTTTTTTCAATCTCTTCATTTAATTTGATCATTCGTTTTTTTGCTTCTTCTTTGAAATTGTCTATTTGACCGTTCCACATTTCAATTCTGTCAATAGCTTTAACTTCAATCCAAGCAAAACGCCTACGCATAGCAAAATCAAAACTTTCAACACTTCGGTCAATATCATTCATTGTTCCGATAATATAAATATTTTTAGGAACATAAAAAAAATCGTTCTCTATATCTGTGAAATATGTTTCTTCTGTTTGAATGTTGGCATATTGAGTTTTCACTTTACCCACTTGCCCTCGGTAACCAGGGTCAAGTGAAAAAAACAATTCTCCAAAAACTTTGGAGATTTCAGCTCTGTTTATCTCATCAATAATGAATACATATCTATTATTAGGGTCGTTTTTCGCTTTTTTGCAAAAATCTTTAAATATTCCATTTTTCAGTTCAAATCCTAATTCGTTATTTTCTTTTTTTATTGGTCGTAGACCTTCAACAAAGTCTGTATAATCATAAGAAGGATGAAATTGAACAAAACTACAAGATTGACTTAAAAGTGTATTCATTACATTTTGTTTGATTTCATCTAAATTAGCGTCTGTTTTTTTATTAAAATAATCCCAAATAAACATTGTTAATCTTAATTGATTTTCCTTATTTCTGGGAATGCTAAATTTTTCAAATAAATATGATAATAATTCTATATTTTGTTTGTAGAATAACGGTTCTTGCTTGTTAATAAAATATTTGTAAGCATTTTTTATTACTTCGTCTTGATAAATTGAGAGTGTTTTTTCGGGATGTTCTAAGACGATTATTTTTCTTAATAGTTGTTTTGCTTTTATTAATTTATGTCCTTTTTCCAACAAATAAATTTTGTCTTCAAATGAAGAGTTTATAAATTGTTTGAGCCAATTTTTTATATGATTGTTAAATTCCTCTTCTGCTTTATCTTTATTTACTGGGGTGCTTTTATCTGTATAAATAGAATAGGTAAAATTATCGTCATTCATTTTTATACCATAATTATATGCAGTGCCTGGTTTAGATGAACCATATACTTTTGTTTTTCTTTCAAGAAAGTTCATTAAATATCCTCCGTAGGAAAATAACTTATCATCTTTTATGTTTGATAGAGTACTGAAGTTTCGGAGTTTGTAAATTCTTTATTTAAAGCTCATTATTAATGTGAA
>JAOZQN010000145.1 GCA_029932195.1 Bacteroidales bacterium
AAACAAAAATATAGAATATAATTCTATGTTAACCAAAATAAGCCAAACAGGAGAAGTTATAGATACTGCCTATTTTAATACAGAGCAAGAAATTGTTATTTTAGATTTAATTAATACTGAAAATAATGATTATATCTTGGTAGGAGGAGATTATACTGATAATAATGAAGAGCTCTGTTTAATTATAATACTATTAGATGAAGATTTTAATATAATTTGGAAGAAAAAGCATATTAATGGAAAAAAGATAACTAATGCAAAAATTAAATTAAATTCTAATAACGAAATTTTAATTTTTGGAAGTTTAAAAGAGGGAGAAGTATATAATTCTTTTATTCTTAAAATAAATACTAATGGAGAATTATTAAATTTCAAAATTTTAAGTTCTACAGGATCTATTTCTTGTATTTTTGATATAATTGAAAAAAAAGATGAAACAGGCTATTATTTATTTATGTTAGATGGAACAAGTGTTATTATGGAAATAAATAATGAATTTGATATTATTACGAATAAAAATATGCCTTATGTTATTGCTAATTCAAATAATAGCTACTGGCTAACAGACTCTACGTATATTCTAAGCGGAAAAGTTTTTGATAATAATTCAGATTTAGCTTTGGTTGTTGCAGACACTGCTCATAATTTTATTTACACATTTAATGCAGAAAAAGAAGAGCATGACTTTCCTGCCGTATGGGATAATTTAAGTTTCACAAATAAGAATAATATTTATCTTGTTGGCACAAATAATATGTCTTCTAATCCTTACGAAATAGAACCTTCATTTGTTTTTGTAAATAACTTAAACGACACACTTGGTCTCAATTGGCAAAAATTAATTGGAGGAGATGCTTTTTACTCTGTAATGAATATTATAGCCACCGAAGACGGTGGTTGTTTTATTGCTGCAACTCGTTCCGATAATACAAATAGTTATGACTACGATATGTATTTTCTAAAACTCGACCCCAACGGCAACATAACCCACATAAACGGCGAACCTTCGGAGCAAAAAGCCAAAGAGGTTATTCTCTATCCAAACCCTGCCACCACACAGTTAACAATCCAAAAAGCGGTGCAGGTTGGTAATTGCAATGTGGAATTTTATAATATAACAGGAAAAAAAGTTTTTTATCAAGAACTAACAAGCAATACCACAAAAATAGATATAAGCAACTTGCAAAAAGGTAGTTATATTTATAAAATAACAGATAACAATAAAATTTTAGACTCTGGCAAGTGGATAAAACAATAAAAAACATGTTGTTAAACATGAAATAAAATAGTCCAAAAATTTTGCAAAACGTTTTTTTTTTTTGCAATATTGCAGTCTGAAAATCAAAGACTTGCAAGCCGTGTGTTTTTCAGTAAACCAAATAGTTAAACATTAAAAAACGGATTAAAAAAAATGAGCAAATTAAATTTTTCCATTATTGGAATATTAGTTATCTTTGTAACTCTAATAACATTTAGCAGTTGCAACAAAGAAGCAGAGTTGGAGACAACAACAAACGACGACGTTTTGGAACGTATTTTAGACTTTAAAGAAAAAGTAGAAAATCCGAACCAACAAAAAAGCGGAGAAGAAATTAGTGTAGAAGATGCCGTTTGGCTCGTAGAAGCAGCCTTAAATTATAGCTATTGCATGACAGAGCTATCAGACAGTTTGTTAAATCAATTTGTAGTGGATAGTTTATCTTTAGAAATAAATATTTCTAATGGAGAGATATTTTATAATGATGTAATTAATTCTTATATTGAAATCTCTTATGAAATAACTAATGTATTAAATGACTATAATGCAAATTTAAAGAAAATTACTTTGGCAGATGTAGAATGCGATTTAGATAATTCTTTGATAAAAGTATATTATATTTTAGGAACAAAAGAAATAGAAGAAAAATCTACAAAAGGTAAGTTTGCTAGTTTTGGCGAAACAGATTATTGGTATTGGGGCTGGGGATTAGGAAAAGCTCCACCATACTCTGGATATGAAGGATATGATGCTGGGTTAAGAATTCAGCAATATGCAAATTTTAGTATTGGAAGACCTGCACAATATGCCTATTTAACTGATATTGAAACAATAAAAGAATGGGCAGGGAGTGATTATTTATGGTCTAAAACAGGTAGTGGAGGTTCTCCATCTGTAGAACCACACTTAACACCCACAGAAATGACTTTTTGGTTAAATAAATTAAAAGAAGTAGGGCAATTAAAAAAACCTGTGGGAAAAAATATAATTAATTATGATGTAGAGTACGAGATGCTATTGGGCTGGGATACATGGGGACGTTTTCATGAAGCAGAACTTAAATATGGTATTTGGCATATATCAAACCCAGGTGAATTATAAATAAAAGAAAGATTGTGAAAAATATTTTCACAATCTTTTTTTGTTAAAAAATAAAAAAAACATGAAAAAAAACATGAAAAAAAACATGAAAAAAAACATTTTAATAATAACTATCTTACTTTTAGTAAACAATAGTTTTTCGCAACCTTTTTTTGAACTATTAATAAAAGACTCGGAAGATGCGGTTGTATGGAGTGTGTTAGAAAAAAATAATGGTAATTATATTTTAGCAGGAACTCAAACAGATACTTATTTCAATTATAATTTTGCAGATGCTTTTTTATTAGAAATTAATCAAGAGGGCGAGATAATAAATAATGAAATTTATTCGATAAACGACACAATGTATGGATTTGCAGATATTATAAAAACAAATACAGGATATTTTACTGCTGGCTTGGCAAAAAACAAAAACGAAAATGATTATAATAGCATTGTAATATCAGCAATTAGCGAAGAGTTTGATTTATTATCTCAAAAAACATATAAATTTCCATTTGGTAAAATTACAGATTTACAAACACGAAAGGTTGAAAATAATTATTTGAGTTGGATAACATTTAATAATAATAATGATTTTCAAGTTTATTTATACAAATTTTCGGAACAAGGTGATTCAATATATTCAAAACAAATAACAATTAATGAACCTGAAGAAAATTATACTGGTTTTATATTCGACATATTAAATATTGACGAAAATAAATATTTATTTTTGGGGAATGCTTTTAGTCATTATTCCAAGAATGAAATAGTTGTAACAGATAGTTTGTTTAATATTATTGATATCTCAAATATATTAGAACTAACAGGAGGTATGGGGAATTTTAAAATGTTTTCTGATACATCTTTTCTTGTTACAGGAAAAAAAGTTATTAATAAAAATAAATTTCAAGATAGTCAAATTGCTATTTTACTAATTGATACAAACTTTAACATATTATACGAAAATAATTTTGGAACTTTGGATACAACAGACTACCCAGCATTTAAAAAAAATGTAGATTTTGTAAATAATAATAATATTTTTGTAGGAGGCACTCATCATATTCCTTTTTCTGCAACTCCATTCAGTAATATAGATAATTGGTTCTACCTTGTTAATACCAATTCTGAATTAAATCTAAACTGGCAAAAATTTTACGGAGGCGATGCTTGTTATTATATGTATAATGTGTTTGCCACCCAAGATGGTGGCTGCCTAATGGTTGGCACTCGCTACGACGAAAACACACAAACAGACGAAAGAGATATTTACATAATAAAAACCGACCCCAACGGCAACATAACCCACATAAACGGCGATCCATCAGACCAAAAAGCCAAAGAAGTTATCCTCTATCCAAACCCTGCCACCACAGAGCTAACAATCCAAAAAGCTGTGCAGGTTGGCAATTGCAATGTGGAATTTTATAATATGGAGGGTAAAAAAGTTTACTCTCAAAATCTAACAAGCAATACCACAAAAATAGATATAAGTAGCTTGCAAAAAGGTAGTTATATTTATAAAATAACTGATAACAATAAAATTTCAGAAAGTGGAAAGTGGATAAAACAATAAAAAATGTTAAATTATTACCATAAAAAGAAATAAAAGTATTAATATTGTGTTTTTAAGTAAATCATTGTTTTATATTAGTAGAAATAAAGCAATGTTACTTTTTTGTAATTTAATATAAATAATTAAACATTTTAAAATTTAAAACGATGAAATCTAAAATTTTTATTAGTGCCTTAATGATTGTTCTTTTTGCAACAACAAGTGTATTTGGACAAACAAAAATTATGCAGATAAAAACTTCTGCAGATTGTGTAAAATCTAAAAGAAAAGTAGAAAGAAAATTAGTGAAAACAGACGGAGTAAAAACTGCAGTATTAAATTTAGAAACAAATATTGTAACAGTTTCTTATCACGAAAATAAAGTTAAACCAGAAGAACTTACAGCAGTAGTAGTAAAAACAGGATATACGGCAGAAGCAGTAAAACCTAAAACTAAAAAGAAAAGTTGTTGCGACAAAAAGCACAAGAAATGTAAATAAATATAATTAATGGATAATGAACAATGAATAATGAACAATTTCGCAATGCGATATGTTATTAGGCGTAAGCCAATTATTCATTATCCATTATCCATTATTCATTAACTTATTGCTCTTCTTTTATAATTTTGTGCATCTACGGCAGCTATTGTTGCCATATTCACAATTTCTCTTACCGAACAATTTATTGGCACTACATGAATTGGTTTTTTTAGTCCAGTAAGGATAGGTCCAATAACCTGTGAACCACCCAGTTTTTGAAGTAATTTATAAGATATATTTCCTGAACTAAGATTTGGAAAAATCAAAGTATTAACGTCGTGTCCTTTTAACTTGCTGAAAGGAAACATTTTATCTCTTGTCTGACTTTCTAATGCAAAATTAACTTGTATTTCTCCATCAACAATCATTTCGGGATTAGTTTTATGAAGTATTTCTACTGCTTTTCTAACTCTTTTAGCACCTTCACTATCAGCAATAGAGCCAAAATTAGAGTATGAAACCATTGCCATAACTGGCTCAACATTAAATTTACGAACTTCTTCGGCTGTAAGTCTGGCATTACAAGCCAATATTTCTGCCGTAGGATTAAGATTTACTGTTGTATCGGAGAAGAAGTAAGGTCCTTTTTTTGTCATCATTATATACATTCCCGAAATACTAAGCACATCTTTTCGTTTGCCAACAATACGAAGAGCTGGTTTTATTACCTCTCTATATTTACTCGAAATTCCTGAAATCATGGCATCTACTTCGCCAGTTTCTACCATCATGGCAGCAAAATGATTTCGTTCAAACATTCTTTCAAATGCCTCTATTTTTGTTAGCCCCTTTCTTTGTCGTTTTTTCCAGTAAATTTCACCATAACGTTCTCTGCGTCCTCGTTCGTGTGGGCTACGAATATCTATAATTTCCATTCCCGAAACATCTAAACTGAATTCATTTACAGTTTTCATAATAACCTCCTTGTTACCAAGCAATACTGGTTGTGCAATATTTTCAGAAAGCACTTCTTGTGCTGCTTTTAGCATTTTAAAGTTATTAGATTCGGCAAAAACAATTCTCATTTTTTCTTGCCTTGCCTTGCTTCTTATTGCTCGGATAAGATTATTTTCGTATCCCATTCTTTTTTGCAATTGCAACTTGTATTCGTCCCAGTCAGTGATAGGTTCTTGTGCAACTCCTGATTCCATTGCCGCTTTGGCTACCGCAGGTGCTATTGTTGTTATCAGTCTGTGGTCTAGCGGTTTAGGTATGATGTATTTTTTTCCAAAAGTTAAATTTACAACATTATATGCTTTTGTAACATCTTCTGGCACGTTTTCTTTTGTCAAACGGGCAAGAGCTTTTACTGCTGCAATTTTCATCTCCTCGTTTATAGTTGTAGCTTTTACGTCCAAAGCTCCTCTAAAAATAAATGGAAATCCCAATACATTGTTCACCTGATTAGGATAATCGGAACGACCTGTTGCCATAATAATATCTTCACGGGCAGCCATTGCTTCGTCGTAGGATATTTCGGGATTTGGATTTGCCATAGCAAAAACAATACAATCTTTTGCCATTGAGCGAACCATATCTTGGTCAAGAATATCTGCTACCGATAAGCCAAAAAATATGTCGGTGCCTTTCATTGCATCTTCTATGGTGTGCAAATCACGACTAGTTGCAAACTCTTGTTTTGTAGGAGTAAGATTCTCTCTGTCTTTTCGGATAACTCCTTTGCTGTCGAGCATAACAACATTTTCTACTTTTAGCCCCATGCTAACAAGTAGTCTTGTGCAAGCAATAGATGCTGCACCTGCTCCATTTATAACTATTGTTACCTCTTCTATCTTTTTATTGCTGAGTTCTAACGCATTGATAAGACCTGCGGCAGAAATAATTGCTGTTCCATGTTGGTCGTCGTGCATTATTGGCATTTTTAACTCTGCCTTTAACCTGTTTTCTATTTCAAAACACTCAGGAGCTTTTATGTCTTCTAAATTTATGCCTCCAAAAGTGGGCGACATTATTTTAACTGTCTCTACAAACTTGTCTATATCTTTGGTATCAAGTTCAATATCAAAAACATCTATATCCGAAAAGATTTTAAAAAGTAAACCCTTTCCTTCCATAACCGGTTTGCTTGCTTCTGGTCCAATATCTCCCAGTCCAAGAACTGCTGTTCCATTAGAAATAACTGCAACAAGATTTCCTTTTGCGGTGTATTTGTAAACGTCTTTTGGATTTCTTTCTATTTCCAGACATGGGTCTGCAACACCAGGCGAATATGCCAACGATAAATCTCGTTGTGTTGTGTAAGGTTTTGTTGGAACTACTTCCAGTTTTCCAGGACGATTTCCTAAGTGATAGTCTAATGCTTCTTGTTTTGTTATTTTAGCCATGACTTTTTAATTCAAAAAGTTAAAAGTTTATAAAGTTAAAAGAAGAAAGTTTATAAAATATAAGTAAGTAGATTGACAATTTTAAATTTACGATTGGTTTACACTTGATAATCAGGAGTAAACTAATTTTCAATTATCTATTTTAAATTGTCCATCTATTTAGCTGAACAAATAAAAATGATACTTATGTCTTTTATATAGTCTTGTGTTTTAGACGTATGCAAAATCATCTATTATTCATTACTTAAAAAACAGTTTCTTAACTTTATATAATTTTTCAGAATGTTTATAAAAATCAAAGGAATAATTTTTTTTGATAAATGGTATTTATTTTTGATAAAAAAAAAGATGTTTAGCAACATGTTCAGGAGGGAGGAATTTAGGGTGGAGGAATTTAGGAGAGAGGAGGGAGGAATTTAGGGTGGAGGAAGGAGGAATTTAGGGTGGAGGAGGGAGGAGTTTAGGAGGGAGGAATTTAGGAAGGAGGGCAAAGCCATCAGAGTTTACTCAAAAACATCTTCCTCCCTTTTAATCTTCTCCTAACTTCCTCCCTCCTAACACCCTCCTTCCTAAATTCTTAATTTACAACCCAAAACGGTGTTGTATTTTTATTAGAAAAACGTCGTGTGACTGTTCTGAAAAGAGTTTTTCTATGTCGTTAAAATAATCGTATTTTCCCTCTTCTGAAAAACTTGACCTTGATTGAGACCATACTAGAAAAACTACCGAACCTGGAACATACTCCCAGCGTAAAACTAAATTAGAATTATATTCTCGTGCATTATAATTTACATTGTATAAATCGTAATCTCTTGTGCCATCATTGTTCTCGTCTATATACCAGTCTGTTAAGTTTAATTGATTTTGAGAATATGACATAAATCTATCACTGTAGTTTTCGGCACTCGGATTAGTTATCATTTTATAATCATTATAAATACCAGAGCTAACAAAAGGTGAGCTATAAAATTGTATTGTAAAATTGGGAGTTAAATTCAAATCTACTCTTCCTGTAAAAGTTAATGTATTTTGATTAATTGTTCCAAAAATATATCTATTTTCATTTATTGTTTCGTAGTTTTGCTGTGTTATGTATTGTAATTCATTATTATTGTAATTGTATTGAGAATTTAAGGAAATAGAAAGAATATTAAGCGGTCTTAAAGTTAGTCCGCTCCAAATACCATAAGCTTCCCCTGAGTTTTGGTCGTTAATACTATTCCAAAAACCCATGTTAGCACTTATCTTCTTTTTGGGGTTGCTGTTAATTCCAAAATTATAATTCCAATTTCCGGGAGTATGGAGAGCTTCGCCGACTCTGAGTGCAGTGTTATCAACATTGTTTCCTTCTCGCGAAATATTTCCATTTATAGACCAAAGATTTTTAAATTGTATATTACTATTAATATTTCCTCCAACAAAAGTAGAAACACCACCAAAATCCCAACCAGCCCATTCATTACCACTTATACTAATTTCTCTAAAAATAGAAAATGGTTTACTTGTGTTGTATCCTACCCAAATATATTGAAAAATAGTATTTGCACGTCGCAAATATCCAACATCGTTAAGTTCTACACCAGGCGAACGCCAAGTTGTAACAAAAGAATATTTTAAACCACTGTTTGCTGTTTTTCCAAAAGCTATGTTTCCTGCATGTCCGCTTAGCGAAGTTCTGTTGGTATCAAGTGTTACATAGGAAACATCTGGACGTTGATAATATCTGCGAGAAGATATTTGTTGTTCGTAAATAGCTTGTTTGTTGCCTGTTATATGGCTTCCAAGAGTGTTTAGTTTTATAAAATATTTTTTTTGATAAAAGAATTGAGTAAAATCAAAACCATAAGTAATAGCCGATTTGTTGAGAAAAAGTAAGTTATCATTTCTTAAATCACGATAAGTAGAGGTGAACATTCCGCCAACGATAGTATTTCCTTTATTGAAGTCTTTTTGCAGTCTGGTAATTAAATAATTGGTATATGGTTCAACTTCTTCTTTTCTTCTGTTGCCGTTCAAATCAATAACTGCTTTTTCCTGATTAGTAATACTTTCTATAATTCCAATAGACCAGCCTTTTTTAGTTTTACCGGTAAGTTTAAAAGCTCCAAGAATTTTAGTATTATTTGGTCTTTTAATATATTCTCCCTCCTCTGTTTGTGGATAGTAATGAAGGTTTCCCCCTATTCTTCTGGAATAAAATAAATTATCGCTAGACCATGGACTACCACCTGGCGTAATACTAAAATTGGTTATATTTTTTCCTTCAATAAAAAAAGGTCTTTTTTCTGAAAAGAAAGTTTCAAAAGCGGTAAGATTTACTTCCGAAGGGTCTGCTTCTACCTGCCCAAAATCTGGATTGATAGCAAAATCGAGAATTAAATTATTGGTGATACCAATTTTACCGTCCAATCCTGCATTGTAGCCAAAATCGCTACCATCGGCAAAAGGATTACCCTCTTCTTTTTGGTATCTTTCGTAGCTGCCCATTGTGTAGGGAGCAATTTCAATTTGTCGTTTTGGCTTAATATTATTGATACCTTCAAGCTCTCCGTATTGGCTTACCCAACCAGATTCGCCCTTAGGAACATGATTCCAAAGCACTAATTCATCGGTTCTATATATTTGCCTTGCAATTTGTAAGCCCCACAATTGCTCGCTGTTTTTGCTAAAACGCAATTGGCTAAGCGGAATTTGTATCTCTGCATTCCAGCCTTCGCTATGCACCTGCGTTTTTACGTTCCAGATAGGATCCCAGCTGTCGTCAAAATTTTCGCCGTCTATGGTAAAAACACCATCATTTTTACTCCTGCGGCACTAACAATAAAACAAAAAGATGTTTGTTTGTCGTTATAACTATCAATTTGAATACCAGCTATATCTCCGTCCCAGGCATCTCTTCGTGAGAGGCGTTTTACTATCTTGTCTGCTTCGGTATCCAGCATTTTTATTGCGACATAGATATTATTGTCGTCGTATAAAATTTTGAAAAAAGTTTTTTGCGAAGGAGCAGAACCATTATCTGGTTGAAATTGGGTGAAATTAGTTTCCCATTCTATTAAATCCCATGCTTTATCGTTCAACTGCCCGTCTATTTTGGGAGTAGAGCCTGAAATTCTTTTTGTTGTATAAGTTTTTTGTGCAAAAATTGTAATAGACGAAAAACAAATAATAAAAGTAAGTAGAAGTAAATTTTTCATTTTAGAGTGTTTTTAGGGTTTTATTTTAACAAATTTATAATAAAATAAGATGCAAAACACTCAAAAAGTATGTAATACAAGTTTGATATAACAAACAGCATGAAAAATAAATCAAAATTCAAAAAAAAGATTTTTTAAATTTTTACTTTGATAAAATTTACAATTACCAAAAAAAACTGCTTCGCTCTTTGCAGGGCGAGGCAGGTTTTTTATTCTAAAAGTATTTGTGTTATAGAGTTTTGGGCTAAATGCTCGTGTCCTGTGTAATCTATGTCTATCTTGTCTTCTGCTATTTCTCACACCTTCCATGCGTTGAAGAAAATGGGATTGCACAAGTTCACCCTCGTAATCTGTTATTTGTGTTATTGAGCTAAGATGGTCTTTATTTTTTCTATGCTTAAATTTGTGTATTTAGATATTAAATCTATTGACATACCATCTTTTTTCATGCCTTTTACTAGCTGTATTTCTTTTTGCTCTGCTTTTTGGCGTTCTGCAATTAATTGTATTTCTTTTTCTTCTGCTTTTTGACGTTCCTGTTTAATAAGCTCTTCTTTCTGATTAATAACTTCTTCTTTTTGATTAATAAGCTCTTCTTTTTGATTAATAACTTCTTCCTTCTGATTAATAACTTCTTCTTTCTGATTAATAACTTCTTCTTTCTGATTAATAACCTCTTCTTTTTGATTAATTATTTTTTTGTTCTGATTAATTATTTTTTTGTTCTGATTAATTATTTTTTTCTTCTGATTGATAATTTTTTCTAATTCTTGTTTTGCGTCAAAAACGGCAGTTTTGATTTCACCCATTTTTATACGTTGAGTTTTTATATAATTGTCGTATTCTTCTTTGTCGTAGCCTTCGAGGTTGTCGGTTCGCATTTTTTCTTTGGCTTCTTTTAGTCCTTTGGCTTTAAAGCTGTCTTTTATCTCACTGTTTTTCAGGAAATATATCCACTCATCTAATGTGCTGGTGGCAATATTGTTAAACTTATTTACTTTTATCAAATAATAAGTTGTAAAAATATCGGCTATCTCGTTGGCTTTGGTATATACCTTTTTTTGAGATTGGCTAAGGTTTAAAATATCGTTCTGATGAATGCCTTTAAATACTGTTCGTCCTTTGTAGATATAATCTTCGCCTTGTCCGAGTTCAAAATAGACTATGTTTATGGAAAATACTTTTTTTATTTTGTCGTAGTTCTCCCCAGTGGCTATGTGTTCGGTGGTTAGTTTTGCCTGTCCGTAGTTCATGCGGTGGAAATAGTCGTGTTCTCGTTCGTTTTGGACTTCTATTAGCATTAGCTCGTCGGTGGAACTTTTTACAAGAATATCTACTCTGTTGAACTTGTCTTTGGAGTATTCTTTGTTGCTTTCGCTTTCTATTATTTCCTGAATAGTAATGTCTTCCATTAGTAGTTCGGAAATAAAACCCTCTAAAATACCAAAGTTAGATTTTTGACGCAAAAGGCGTTTTATTGCCCAGTCGAAGCGGATATGTTTGTCGGCAGCCATTTTTTTAGTGTTTAATGTTGAGTTCTTAATACTTAGTGAAAGAACAAAGATACTACTTTTTTGATAAAAATACAAATCCAAAGTTTTGAGGCTTTGGATTTATTGTGTTTTATTCTATAAAAGTATTTGTGCTGTCGGGTTTTGGGACTAAATTGCTTGAAGTAGCTTATCGGATTATTACCCACATAAGATAAGGGCTTACACTATGGTAGCTTTCTGCTAATTTATCTACACAAAACCACCTGCCAAGTTGGGGGTCTAACTGCCGAAAGCCGTAATGTTAAAATGTCCAACCATTTCTGTTCTTCTTAAAAAACCAAATGGGGTCTTCTTGCATAAAATGTTTATTTATATATTCCTTTTTAAGCTTTATTTTACCATCAATTATATTTATTTCAAATCTAAAAAGTTTATCACTGAAGTTTCGGAGCATCTTTAGTCTTTATTTTACAAGTTTTTATTTTACAT
>JAOZQN010000146.1:0-2508 GCA_029932195.1 Bacteroidales bacterium
TTTTTAACTTTTTGATATTTAAGATGTTATAAACTCCGAAACTTCAGTTATTTTATTTTCTTTTTTTCTTTGTTTTTTGTTTTTTTCGCAATTAGCCCTATCGGTAACTTCTTGATTTTCGTTGCCTTTTTTCAGCACAATGTAGATTAATAGTAGAATGTTCAATTTAACGCACTATGCTAAAAATCAGCACTATCGTAGAAAAAAAGGCAATGAAATGCAAGAAAATGTTAAAAACTCTTTTTTTTCATCACGGCAAAAAAATCAAACTGTAAAAAGCGAATAATTTTTATCTTATCCGCTTTTTTGTAGATTTATTCTTTAACTATTTTTGTTGTAAATATCTCATTATCCGTTTGAATTTTGATGATATAAATTCCGTTTTCAAAACTTGACAAATCAATCACTGCGTTTTGACTAACTGCACTTTTTTCAATTATCGTTTTTCCTGTAATATCTGAAATTGTTAGTTTTTGAACGGCAATATCTGCAAATTTAATATTTATTATTCCATTTGTAGGGTTTGGATATACAATAAGATTATTATTTTGAATTGCTCTTTCTTGAATTGATGCAATACCATTTTCATTAAATACACCTATACCACCAGATGTTCCAAACCATTTATTGTTATAATTATCTATAAAAATTGTCCTTACTAACTTATTTGGTAATCCAGAGTTTTCTTCATTATAAATAATCCATTCGGTGTCATCAAATTTTGCTACACCACCAGGGATTGGGTTCAGCCAAGCATTTATTCCAAACCATTTATTATTTTCATTATCTACTGTAATTGCATTTATACCATTAAATGGTAAGTCCGAATTTTCTGAATTATAAATAGTCCAATCCGTCCCATCAAATTTTGCAACACCATTAGATCCTATCCACAGAACATTATTATTATCCATTGTTATAGCACTTATACTATTACCAGGTAAATCAGAATTATCTGTATTATAGATAGTCCAATTTGTACCATCAAATTTTGCAATGCCTGCATCGTATGTTCCTATCCATTTATTACCATTGTTGTCTATAAAAATCGTTATTATATCATCGCTTGGTAAATCTGAATTCTCTGTATTATAAACTGTCCAGTTTATACCATCAAATTTTGCGATACCATTATTAAGCAGACCAAACCATTTGTTATTTTCATTATCAATAGCAATTTCAGCAACATAGCCAACAGGTAAGTCTGAATTTTCTGGATTATAAACCGTCCAGTTTGTGCCATCAAATTTTGCAACGCCATAATTAAATGTTCCAATCCATATGTCATTATTATTATCCATTGCAATAGAACCAATTGAATTTTCAGGAAGTTCTGAGTTTTCTGCATTATAGTTTGTCCAATTTGTGCCATCAAATAATGTAACGCCATATGCCGCAATCCACTTATTATTATTGTTATCCGAAATAATACAGTCAATATAATTACTTGATAAAGTTATAGTATTCGTAAATATCCAATTAGAATTATCAAATTTAACAATTCCTTCTCTTACTCCAATCCATTTATTATCGTTTGTATCAATAAAAATTTTAAAGACTATATTGCTTGGTATGTCAGAATTATCTGTATTATAAATTGTCCAATTAGTGTCATCAAATTTAACAACTCCATAAGAAGATGTAGGTGAATTAGTTATCCACTTATTATTATTGTTATCTATGACAATAGAGTTAATAGAATTGCTTGGTAATTCTGAATTTTCTGTATTATATATTGTCCAATTAGTGTCATCGAATTTTACTAAACCACCAGATCCAAACCATTTAACTCCATCATTATCTATAACAATATTTTTTACTGAATTATTTGGTAGTTCAGAGTTATCTGTATTAAATATTGTCCAGTTTGTATTATCAAATTTTACAATACCATAAGTCCCCCCCAAACCATTGTTTGCTATCCATTTTGTATTATTGTTGTCTATTGCAATTTCAGTTACGACATTACCTGGTAGTTCAGAATTATTTGTATTATAAATTGTCCAATTGTTGTCATCAAATTTTGTTAAACCACCCCAACTCCCAATCCATTTTACTCCATTGTTATCTATAACGATTTTAGTCACATTATTATTTGGTAATTCTGAATTATCTGTATTATATATTGTCCAGTTTGTATTATCAAATTTTGCAATACCATTATCTGTTGCAATCCACTTATTACTATTGTTATCAATTGTAATTGAATTTATAACATTTGAAGGTAACTCTGAATTTATTTTATTGAAAAAAGTTTTTTCTCCATTTGTTTTATTAAATTTAATTACTCCACCAACTGTTCCTATCCATAAAAAATTCCCTTCTTCTGCTATTGTCTTATAACTTCCTGTGTGAGTGTAATTTATCCATTCTTGTGCTTGTGTTATCATTAAAGACATAAGCAATATTATTACTGAAAATATTATTTTTTTTGTCATGATTTGATTTTTTTTTATTGTTTTTAACGGTAACTGCTTGGTGGCGGTGGGTTTTTTGTGTTTTTTTTTT
>JAOZQN010000146.1:2518-11963 GCA_029932195.1 Bacteroidales bacterium
AGCACAAAAAAAACACCACAAAACCACTGACATCCAAGCAAATGATAAGGCTATTTTTCTTGTCGTTGTGTCCTTCTATCTTCCTTTTTTACAAGTTTATCATAAATTACCTTTTCTTTAAAGATTGATGATTCTGGATTTTTCAATATTTCATCTCTGTTTGTTAAATAGTATTTATTAATAAATTCAATTATTGATTTATCTTTTGTGTCAGGATTTAGAAATTCGTTTGTTTCAATTATTCGTTTCAATTTTTCCTTTTTTGATTTGTCGAAACTATTGAAATCAGTTTGCCAGTTATCTGTTCTACCTGAATATTCAAAAAAGTATCTGAATAATATGTATGTTTCTGGCATATACAAAATATTAAAATATTCATCAAGGTTTTTGCCAAATGCTTTGTCAAAAAAACTTTCGCCTTTCCCAATTTTTCCTTTTGTCGCATTTAAAACTGTTTGAATTGCTCTTATAAATTTTCTGTTCCAATGTTCACCTAAAAATGTTCGGTCTTTAAATTTTTTTCCATTTATAGGGTGAAATTTCATAGGAAATGAATAAATTTGCAAATCATATTTTTCAGATAAGTCAATGTTAATTCTTAACCTCTGGTAAAGTTCTTCTGGTTTGTCTGCTTCGTTGTATAGTAAATAATTAGATAAGTTTCTAATTTTATATTTTGCTGCTAATTCAATAGCTTGCGTATAAATATCAACATATTTCATACTGTCAAATGCTATTCTAAGAGGTCTTATTGGAATTTCACTTAATAGTTGCATTTTCTCTTCTGTAAGTAATCTTGCATCAAGTCCCTGATTAAAATCAACATATCTTAATTTAGGTGCTTTATTTCTATATTGCTCGAACGTATCTTTTATTTCAGGATATATTTTTAGTATATTTTCTTTTGTGCTTATGTCTATATTTAGCAAATTAAATTCATCTAATAAATTATACAACTCTTGCTGTTTTTCGCCTTTTAATTTATTAAGTAAATAATGTAATTGTTCGTGTGATTTATTTATATACGCAATATTATTTATTCCTTTTTCAAGATTAGAAACTGCTATATCAAGATAATTTGGGTCTCTAAATTTTGCTCCTTTTATAAATCCACTTTCTTTAATTTCTTCAATTATTTGCGGGAATTTTTTTGATGCAAGAACATTATTGTCTAATAACAACAAATTTCTTTGGTCTCCATATTCATTTTTTGTTTTTTCTATTTTGTTTTTAAGTGAAATATATGAATTAAATTTTGGTTCTATTTTCCAAACAGCACAAAATGAGCATTTACGAATACAACCTCTTGTCATATATCCATAATACGCATTATTTTCAGGATATTTATATTCAATTTCGTCCAAAATTGAATAATCCAAAGGTAATTCATCAATAATTATGTCGTTTTTATCTAAATCACCAGTTTTGTTTAATAATCCTTTATGTGGTTTTATTCCTGTTTCGGTTTCAAGTTCGTTAGCCAAAATAGTTGCCAAAACTCCGCCTACAAATATTTGTTTTTGCTTTTTAACTATTTTTTCAGCAAACTTAATTGTCTCAACAGTTATTTTCCAATTAAATGTAAAAAGTGTTGTGATACAAATTCTATCCCACTTTGAATTATTAAAATACTCTTTATTTTTGTAATAATCCTTGTAATATAAAAGCCAATTTGATATAAGAATATCATATTTTGATAAGCTAATAATATCCTAAAAAAATTCTTTTCGCCCTGATTTTATAAATTCAATTATTTCGTTTTTATATTTACCCCAAAGAATATTGTTGTCAATTTCAGATAGTTTAATTACTAATTCACTGTATAAATTATTTAAAATAAACATTTTTAAATCGCCTTTGTAAAATACAACATTATCACCAAGCATACGGTGGTATGTTGCCAATTTCATTAATCCGATTGGCGGATATTTGTTTTTATAGTTGGGTTCTAATAATAATATATTTCTCATTTGTTTAATTCTGCCACAGTTTTTTGAATGATTTTGAATTTGCTAAACTTCTTACAGGGTCAGTTTCTATGTCAAACTCGTTTATTTCTTTAATCTCTTTTATTTTAAATTCGCTATTAACAATAGTTATGAATTTCTGGTGAATAAGTTTTGAAAAATCCTGAAAAGAAGGTGCAGAACCAGTTTTTTCAGTTTTAGCAATTCCAATGATTGTAAAATGAAGTAATTTATGTTCGTTTACACCTAAATATTCAATAACAGGTAAAAATTCAGGAATAAAACCATTATACTCAAAATAGTTTTTTAATGTTTTAATTATATATAGTCTTAAAAAGCGTGTTCTTTTTTCAGATTTTGTGAGTTTACTAATTTCAGTATGATATGCATCTGTTTTATTAAAATTTTCCAATTCTTTACCATCATAACTGGCTTTAACAGTGAGAAACATAACAAATTTTTTAGGATTTACTTTTATTAAATCCTGTAATTGTAAAAGGATTTTCACAGCATCAAACTTATACACTTCTTCAATATCACCATTTTTATTAACAATTTCCATTGGCGAAGTAATACTATTGCAAAAATCAAGGTTGAAAATATGTATTAGGTTATTTAACTCGAATTTTATTCCTGCATTATCTTTTCCGTTTAATAAAACTTCTTCTATATAACCGTCATAGACAATAAAATTTGAGATTATTTTTTTACGTTCAAGTTCAGATAATTTGTTTTGAAGTTTCTCTACTTCTTCTGTTGATTGCGAAGCGTTTGACGGTTCTGGATACTTTCTGCACTGAAAGGCTACTATTTCATCAATATACTCAATCCATTCCATAATATCTTCGGCTTCGGGGGAAGGGAGCCCCAAATATACCAATTTTGAGTTTAACCTTTTATTTATATATTTTATTATTTTTTTACTCCACTGTGAACGAATCAATATTTTAGACTCTGTATTAAATGTATCAGGCATATTTTATATTTCTAAATTATTAATTTCATCTTTTAACTCGTTTAAAATTTTATAATACTCTAATTTTGTATTAGCTGGTCGTTCAATAAAAAGTTCATCTAATAGATTAAAGACTTCACCTATTTCATTATTGAAATCTAAATCTAAATCTTTCAATAAAATTAATAGATTATCATATTCGCTTTCTTGTATTTCTGAGGTATTAATTGAAGCTAACTGTTTTGCAATTTCTATTTTTTTATTATGTCCTTTTTTAGTATTCTTTTTGTTATTTGTTTTTTTTTCTTCTGTTAGTTTTTTTATTGTATTTTGAATATTATCAATTAAATCAGTTATTGATTTGTTCAAATTGTTTGTATGTTCTTTATTCTTTTCGCCCTCTTTAAACACATTTCTTTTTATAATACTTTTTACGTCATTTGAATGATGATTTAATACTACAATATAATGAACAAGTTTTTCCGCATCTTTTTCATATTCTGAAAATTCAACATTAATTAATTTTACTTTTTTAGCAATATCATTTATCTTCTCAGATACTTTTGATGAATTTTGAAAATCGTTTGATTTTTGGTTATATTCACTTCCGACATTTGCTAATAAATCATAGAAAATCGTTCTATTGTTAGTGAATTCAAAATCATCTCTCGAAGCATTAGGTAATAGTTTGGGATTTACTACAATTATTTCTCCAATATATCTATCAAAATGAGTGTGTGAGTTAAAATATTTAACAACATTTTCTCGACGACCAATAGCAAACCCTTGTTTTCTTATTAAAAATCCTCGTAGTTTTCTATCCTTAATTTTATTACGAGTTGAATTTAAGCACCCCCATACAACACCAATAAAATTATTTCCTTCTGTTAAATTTTTAAAAACAGGTTTTAAAGATTTGTTATCATGAAAATCCGTATCATAATAAGGTTTAAATAAGTCTTCTGTTTTATTATTTACTTGCAATTTAACATTAACTAATTCAAACATTGCATTATGTTCGTCACATATTTCAGTTATTTTATCTTCAATTTCTTTACCCCATTTGAATTTTTCAAAATCAAAATGAAGCGGAACTACGTCTTTTAAATAGTCCGAAACAAATTCAAAATTAGTAAGTTCTTTATAAAAATATGGCTCGACACCGAGCAACTCAACTCTTGTTCCAATTTCAGGAAATTCATCTTTACTCAATTCATTTTCATCGGTTAAATCAATATATCTTTCTAATAATGTTTGTAAATCAATAAGTTCATCACCAGATAATTTATCTTGCAATCTTAATTCTTTTTGTTCGGACAAAGCCGTTTTCATTTCGTTAAAGTCCATTTTCAAACGACACGGTAAATTATCCTTTGCTTTACTATAAATAATTAGAGTGTCGCAAAGATGATAAGCACTATAAATGCCAATTCCCATAAAACCAACATCTTTTCCAGGTTTTTTGTCAGAAACACCTATTCGTAATGCTTTTCTTAATATTTTATGATTCATACCAAACCCGTCATCTTCTACTACAATCGAATTTTGACGAATTTTGACATTAATATTTTTAGAGTTTGCATCAACGGCATTTTGTATATATTCTCTTAAAGCATCTCTTGGGTCTTGATACATTCCTTTTGTTAAATTGGAAATTAGCTCAGCACCTATGTCAAATTTTAATAGTTTCATTGGGATTCATTTTATAAATGATAATTTATAGCTAATTTTTCTTGATAACCATTTTGATACAAAAATAATAAATTTGATTTATCAAAAGTAGGTTTTACTTTATGAATTAATCTGTGATGATTTGGACAAATTATCATAATGTTATCTGAATTATTGTTTAACGATTTTGTAAAATATTCAATATGATGAGCTTCAACAATTTTCCCATTGTAATTATCTCCAAAATTCAAACCACATATCTGACATTTATGTTGATATAATAGTTTTAAATTATCACTGATTGATTTGTCTAATTTACGGATTTTAACAATTTTAGTCTTTTCTTCAATTTTTGCAGTTAAATCCTTGCGGTTATAATTTATATCCATTTCAAACTCTTCTTCCGAAAATTTTGAAATATACGAATTTTCAACTTTTATATCCTCGTTTGTGATACAATCTAACAGAAAGCTATTTTCAAATTGAGTTGTATATAAAACAAAATACTCTTTAAATTCATCAGAAACAAAAATTTTACGCTTTTTTATCCCTTGCAATATTCTTTCTTCTTTGATTTTTTTTATAAAATTATAACTGTTAATAAAAATAGATCTCAGTTTCACTGCTAATTTAGAGGTTGGCAAGTAACGAATTTGTATTAAATCTTTATGTTTAGGATATTTTTTCGCATTAAATTTTTGATTTATAAGTTTTACAGGATATTCTACACCATTAAAAATTAGATTAATATTTTTTGTTGAGCCTCTTGGAAATTTATCTTGTAACATCTTATGAAAAACTACTTGTATTGAAATAGGTATCGTTAAACCTTCATGCAATAAAGACCAATCAACTTCTTTTTTGTAAATATATGTATCTTCTTGAATTGTCATTATTTAGGCAGCCTTTTTATTTTCCAAAATATACTCTCCCGGAGTTAGTCTTGTCATCATATTTTTATATACGGGTGGAATAAATTTATAATCTGACTTTGAAATTTCTATTGCATTTGTTCGTCCGTATGCGTGTGTGGCACAGTTTCCTTTTACTCTGTCGTGAATTGCACTTTTAAATTGTTCTACTGAAAACAAAATAATTCCGAGCGAACGACCTCGTTCCGAAATATCAAGTATTTGTTTTAATATAGGGGAACTTTTCGGAACATCTTTTGACGCATATTTATTTAATTCATCAATAAATATAATGATTTTTGAAGGAATTTCGTTTTCATCTCTATCTTCTTGTCCAAGTTTAAGTTCATAAATTGCTCTTATTACATCGCCAAAAACAAACGCTTGTGTATCTTGGTCTAATTTTGCTATATCAATTACTTGAACTTCATTTTTTTTGATATTTGTAATTGCTTCTTTTAATCTTGTTTCATTTTTTTGAGGAACAGCTCTTTTTGAAAAAATATCGTGTGCCAATGATTTACTTATAATTCGCTTAAACTTCCGCCAACTCATTACCGAAATTTCTTTATCTCCTCCTGTTCTACCTGTTCTTGTATATTCTGCAACTTTGTTTTTAAGTTCTGACCAACTTCCAACTTCTCCAAAACCTCCTTGTTCGGTGATAATAAAATTTACAATTGATTCCATTGTTCCCGACGAGTCTTCAATGTTAGAAAACATCAAATCTAAATTTTCTTTATCTTCCTCAAAAATATATTTATAACGAAATGCGTTATTATTATCTATTTGTTTATCAATGTCTTTTTTATTTCCGTAGCTAAAAGTTTTAGAATCTGTATGTTGTGCATAAGGATAAAAATATTTTACATTTTCAAACGGTTCACTGTTAAGATTTAACATATTTTTGTAAATATCTTTTTCTTTTTCGCTTAATTCTTTGTTTGGTTCGTCAATTGCTAATAAATCTCGTCCCTTAACATTGAAAATAACAAATGCAACGGAATTGTCGTTTGAATTATCTGTTTGTGTATGATATTCTTCTTGTATTGCTTTTAGCAAAAACATTGAATATGAAGTTTTTACTGCTAATCCTGAAATTCCTGAAATATTCAAATGTGCTCCTTCGGGACCAATTAAAAATTTGGAATTGAAGTTTACAGGTAAAACTATTTTGTCTTCGTCTCTATACATTTCAATATATCCGCAAGGCATCGGATTTTTTATTTTATCTAATCCAAGTGCTTGTAATACTTCATTTTCATTTGCAAAACTTACTTTACTTCCATCAAGAACAGGGGTATAGATATTTTCACTATTTCCAACAACTTTTGCTTTAACATAATTCATTCCTATTCTGTGCATATTTGGCGACAACTCAACATCTCCAAAATCACTCGAAATATAGTTACTTAAATAACTTGCTGAATCTGTTATGTGAGAAATCTCTTCAATTACTCCAAAAGTTATGGACTTATCAATGTGTTCAACTTTTACAACATCAAATGGATTTAAAATTCTTTCTTTTGCAGTCCAAAAATAAAACTCATCAATTGTTGTTGGTGCTTTTTCGGTTGCTGCAACTTTTCCTATTATTTTTGACATATATTAAAATAAATTTACAAAATGTGAATCACTTAAATATTTACTCTTAATGTATTTTTCTGTTAGAAAAACAGGGTATAAATGTTTTGCCCACCTGTTATCTTGTCCATAACAAACAGGGTTTCGCTCGTTTATGATATTTGCACTAATTAAATCAATTTCATCTGAACACAAACCGTCTTCTTCTTCGTTTTCCCAAACCAAAATCTTTTCAATTTTAAGAACACCATCAAATGGACTATCTGTATATACCTTATCTCTAATGCGTAAATACCAAACAGCAAATTTTGTATCTGGTATTCTTGGTGTTTCATACATAAAAGCGGGTGTTCTATGATACAAATCTAAATCTGCTATTTTTCTTGATATATTTTTGGTCTCTCTCGATAATGCTTCTGGATTAAAAGCCTTAGAAACTCCAACAACACTTGCATAATTTGTTTTTATAGATGACAAATTTTTCAAATCTCCTTTACCTAAACCATCGTATTCAAGAGAACCGTCTTTTATTAGATATGTTTTTTTGTTCAATTTCTTTTTCTTCACCAATTCTAAAACTACTTTTTTTTCTAATTCAATCATTTCATCTTGAATTTTTGCAACGCCTCTGTCTTCATATTTATCATTGTTTTTTAGTGCAGAATGTGAATATGGCAATATTTTGTTAAATTCAAGTTTTTGTTTTGTTAATATTTCTTGTTTGTTAAGTTTTTCAATGAGGTTGTTGAAAAATAAATCATCGTTTGAATGTTCAGAATTTGCATTGCCTGGTAAGCTTATTACTAATGGATTACGTAAACTAAAAGCATTAAAAGAGTTTTTGTTTTCTCTGTAACATATTCCTACACCAATTTGTCCTGCAATTATTGGATATAATTTTTTGTCATAAGCAATGTCATCAACTTTATATGTTCGTCTCGAACCGTCAAGAAAATATTTAAAAAGAGGTTTTCCTACAATTTCATCTGCAAGTTTTTTTATTGATTTTGTAGTTTTTAAACCTGTATCAGTTTCTCCTTTTCGTTTGATTACAATATCTTGTTTATCATCGTAATCCAGTTTTGGCACTTCTATTTTTTCAAAACAATATTTATATGATTTGTAACTTTTTCCATAAGTTTTTTTTTCAATGAAGTCTAAGATTTTTTTCATTTATTTTTTGTTCTGTTTTTATTGTTTTGTCGTATTAGCCTTATCGGTAACTTCTTGCTTGCGGTTGTATTTTTTTATTTTGTGAAGCCGTAGGCGAAACAAAATGAAAAAATACAACTGCAATGCAAGAAAATGATATAGGCATTTATCATTGTCAATCAATCAGTTCGGCAAGTTGTAATGCTTTTCTTATCAAAAAGAGTGGGGCTGATTGATAATCAATTCGTAACGTAGTTTAAGAATTTATTATCAGTCAGTTCCGCTCTCATTCATTAGCGAAACTATTAACTGCTGTCTAAATAATTTATCGAAAATTGATTA
Source organism: Bacteroidales bacterium (assembly GCA_029932195.1). GTDB lineage: Bacteria > Bacteroidota > Bacteroidia > Bacteroidales > JAOZQN01 > JAOZQN01. The sequence goes on from JAOZQN010000146.1 coordinate 11,101, forward strand.
ATGTTTGTAATCATTGTTATATAATTTGATGTAAACAAAATGTTTATTTAATTACTCATTTTCAACATTATAAATATGTCCTTTTTCAATTTCACCTTTTTCTTTATTAACTATTGTTGGCATTATCCAAACAACTTTTGATAGTGAACCTTTTTTTCCGTGTTTTTGATTTCTCCAATGTCCACGACGCCAATGAGGACGAACATTTATATTTGTTATTTCTGTATCATATTTGTGTTTAAATGATTGCCCAACATAATGAATTTTAGTAAACCCCAACTCATCTATTTTATTTGATACTTTTTTTATCTCTTTTGCTGTTTTTGCATAATTTAATTTACGGTCAAAATTATGAGGCAAACCTTTGGGATAATTCTTTTCAATATCTTTTTTTTCAGTTGGTTGAGAAAGATATAGCATGCAATTAATTACAAGGTTAATTGTATTTGTAAGTAATTCAACCGTAGAATTGTAAAAATCTAAGTCAATATCTGTTACTTCGATATTTAGGTTCTCTTTTGGAAATATTTCATCTTTTAATTCTTTTAAGAAGTAATCAATTGTTTGTTTAACATTTTCACGACCGTCACTTTTCTCAAACCAAAGCCAGGCACTCCAAAAACTACCAATAGGATATTCGCTAAATTTCTCAATTTTATCTATTGTATATGATGTTCTGCTTTTTACGCTTGAAATGTTTTTAAGAAATATCTTTCTAAAATCACCAACAAAATACAATGATAGGTCGCAATACCCTTCTGGGTGTTCTCCGCTATCATTCCATATATTGTGGTCTATATATACACCTTCCAGACCTCAAAAATCAGTGCTAAAAAAATGGACATCTCTATAATTTGCTGATT
>JAOZQN010000733.1 GCA_029932195.1 Bacteroidales bacterium
GTAAAGCACCTAAAATTCAGTGATTTATAATTTCAACAGAATCCGTTATAATCAGTATTTTTTCTTTGTATTGAAAGCTAAAATAAAAAATCCTATAATAAATATAGTAAACCCTAAAGTTCCTATCCAACGGGCTACTCCATAATAAGGAATAAACCAAGATAAGATGCTTATTAAAAGGGTTATTGATTGCCCTACTACGAGTAAAATACTTTCTGTTTTTTTATCTTTAATTAAAAAAATAATTGTTGCTACTAGTAATAATATGTTCAAAAATATATTCATAACTTAAATTTTTATTAAATTAAACTTGATTTTTAGATTTATTTTAGTAATTTTGGCTCATTCATTATAAAATTATTTTGTTGTTTAATTACTTTATTGATAATATATTAGTTAATAAGAATTTAGCAATTAAATAATAGTGTTTCAAAATTCAAAAATAATAAAAATATACAAATAAATGAAAAAAACTACACTTTTTATATTTATAATAGTATTCTTTTTGTCGGGAGCTTATAGTCAAAATAAATCACAGCAAGGGCATATAAATAATTTAGAAAACAAACTATCTACAACAGAAGATAAGTTGGGAAAAATTAAAATTTACAATTCTCTTGCTGAAATATGTCTTGACTTTAACCCAACAAAAGCATTAGAATATTTAGATAAAATAGCAAAACTCCCACGAAAGCCCAAAATAAATTTATCGGCAGATTTAGATGCGTCGATAAATAATAATTATGGTGCAGCTTATTACTATTTAAACGATTACAAAAAATCTTCTAAATACTACGAAAAAGAGTTAAAAATACTTTCAAATACAGGAAATTCTAAGAAATTGGGCGAAACAGAATTTAATCTTGCAACAATTTACAACTTAAACGAAAATAGAAAAAAAGCAATAAAACATTACGAAAATAGTGAGAAGTATGCAATAAAAAGTAATAATACCGACCTAAAATTACACTGTTACAATGCACTTTACGAAATTTATAACGGAAAGGGAATTACTCAAAATAAAAATAAGGCATTAGAGTATTTGCAAAAATATTTTATGCTAAAAGACGAGCAATTTGCAAGCGAATCTAATGAAAAAATATCAATTTTGCGAGGAAAATATAAGGTAGAAATAAATAAAAGAAAGGAAACAGAATCGGAGTTAAATGAAGTATCTGAAATATTGGAAGTTGTAGAAATGGAAAATGAAATTTTGGAAAAAGATTCACTTATAAAAGCAACACAAATAAATATGTTGGAATTAGAAAAAGACCAACAAGCCAAAGATATAGAACTAAAAAATGCTAATGCAAAATATAAAGATGCTCTGGCAACACAACAACAACAAATCCTATTCTTTGTATTGGGAATTGTAGCACTTGTAGTTCTTATTGCGTTGTGGATGTTTGTTTTATATAAAAGATTAGGGAAAAAAAATAGAGTTCTTTATGAGCAGAAAGAAGAAATTACAAGTCAGCGAGATGAGATAGAAGCAATAAATATTCAAATTACCGACAGCATAAATTACGCACAGAGAATACAAAAATCAATATTAATTCCTGAATATGAAATTCAAGCATATTTTCCCGAAATGTTTGTTTTTTATCGCCCAAGAGATATTGTGAGTGGCGACTTTTATTGGTTCTCAAAAATTGAAGATGAACATATTATAGCAGCAATAGACTGCACTGGACATGGTGTTCCAGGAGCTTTCTTATCCATGATTGGAAATACTTTACTTAATCAAATTGTAAATGAGAAGAGAACTACAAAACCCGACGAGATTTTATTAATGCTCCATTTTGGAATTCTTACTGCCTTGCAGCAAAATAAAGAAGAAACAGAAACAGAAGACGGTATGGATATGTCGTTATGTAGTATAAATAAGAATCAAAAAAGATTCCGATTTTCTGGAGCAAAAAATAATCTTTACGTTATGCAAGATGATAAGTTGAAGATACTAAAGGCTAATTATCATTCAATTGGAGGAAAACCTTTGCGAGAAGGAATGGATGTAGAATTTACGTCTTTTGATTTTATGTATGATGATAATACTTCTATTTATATGCTTTCAGACGGTTATTTAGACCAATTTGGAGGCAAAAATGACGATAAATTTAACACGCCCCGTTTTAAAGAATTGCTAATTGCAAATAAAGATATTCCAATGCAGGAACAAAAACAAATTTTTAACGAAACAATGGACAACTGGATAGGAAACAACAAACAATTAGACGATATGCTCGTGCTGGGGATAAGCCTTGGGACGTAACAGTAAACAGTTAGCAGTTAGCAGTTAGCAGTTAGCAATGCCCTGTAAAATAAACTAATATACCAATAAACCAATATACAAAATTATGTCTGGACACAGTAAATGGTCAACAATCAAGCGAAAAAAAGGAGCCTTGGACGCAAAACGTTCTAAAATGTTCTCAAAAATAGTTAAGGAAATAATAATAGCAGTAAAAGCTGGTGGCAACGACCCCGTCTCAAATTCTAGCTTGCGTGTTGCTATTCAGAACGCTAAGGGTGTAAATATGCCCAAATCAAATGTGGAAAAAGCGATTAGCAAAGCAGGCTCAGACCCTGCAAATTTTGAAGCTGCAACTTTTGAAGGATATGCTCCTGGTGGCGTTGCCGTATTTGTGGAATGCCTTTCGGATAATAATAATAGGACTGTCAGTAATATACGAGCTATTTTTAATAAATTTAATGGTAGTTTGGGAAAACACGGTTCGCTA
>JAOZQN010000734.1 GCA_029932195.1 Bacteroidales bacterium
TGGTGTGAGAGGTGCATCGGCTACTTTGCGGTAGCCGACCGCCTACTCGATTAGGTTTATAATCTAAAAAAAGCAACGATAAAATATCATTGCTTTTAATCTTATTCTAAAATGGAAATAATAATCAATTTAATATTTCTGCATTATCATAATCGCTCTCAGTGATTTCAAAAATTTTATCATCTCCATTTTTTTTATAAACTTGGTAATTCAAAATATTTCTTTCTGTATCATCTTTTGTGAAATAAAGTATTTTTTCATTATCAAATATTACATTTGCAGAGTCATAACTATAATCTTCAATAAACTCCATAAACTCTATACCAGAATGTGTTTTATAAATTACAGACTCGCTATTTGGTGTAACTGCAAAACTGTCATTTTCTCCTATACTGTTATTAAAAAATTTAACATTTACAGAATAATTAGTAGTGTTTGAAATAATTATATCAATTGGAACACCTTGGTCTGTTTTCTTACATGATACAAAGGTAAGTAGAATAAATGAAAATATAATAATTAAGTGTTTCATTGTTGGTAGATTTAAAGGTTTATATAATTATCAAATAACTCGTCAACATTATTTTCTGTGTTATTGTTATACAGAGCTTTAAGTTTATCACGCCATTGTGTCAATGTCCTTTTATTCTTTAAGGCATTTTCAATTTGAGAAATTGTATAACCTGTAACCCTGTCTATTGGATAATTTGTGCTGTTTCCATGCGTTGCTCTTTGATTTACATTATCCATAAGGTCAATAACAAGCGGTGTGTATTTACTTTCAAAGTCTCCTGTAATTGTCGCAAATGTATAAGCATTCCAATTCCAAGTGTCATTTCCATAAAGAGCAGAAGTGAAAACGTTTGAAACACCAACTGCCCAACTTTCAGCTACAATATCATCAGTGTGATAAAAATCCCACTTTGCAATATCCCAGTGCGAAGAGTGAGCTAATTCGTGAATTGCAGTGCCATATATTCGCCTTGCATTTCTGAGAGAACCACTTGAATTTTTCTTGTAAACTTTTATTTCAGGAAAAGTTGTCCAACGGTTAACAGGATTAAAAAATGCTCTTCCATCTTTGTCAAATGCTCCAATTTTCACTTTCCTTTTCCAGAAACTATTTTTAGGAGGTGTTTTTATTCCGAAGTTATTATTGTAGTAGTAGTCGTAAGCTGCATGATGTGTATGGGCATACACGAAAGACAATCCACCTTTCCCAATATTCAAAGTCCATGCCTGCTCTTTAAGTCTCGGACCGTTATAATATGCTTGCCCCCAATTTCCACTTCGTAAATCATAATCTGCTCTTTCCCACTTTATACTATAATTAACGTGTCCTTTAAATTTATGGCTTATATAAAAGTAACCAGAACTATTTGTTAAATCAGATTTTGTAGTAAACCAGCTATAAGCACGAGCCTTTGCTCCCGGAACTGCAACATAAATTCCTAATATATCATCTTGCACTTTTATTGTTCCGCTCGGATTCCACTTTTTACGTCCCCACTTTTCATTGGTTTCTTCAAGATTACCGGTTATTCTTAGAGCTTCTGTTTCAAGTTCGTCTAAAAAAGTCCATTCAGAAGAATTTGATTTTTCGTCTGATACAAGTGTCTCTGGTAGAAAAAGTTCTGCTAAAATTTCATATTCTATGTTGGGAAAATTAAAATTAACAGGAACTGCACAGTATTGCCATGTTATTTGGTTTTCAGAAAGTTCTGGGTCATGATAATATGTTCCGCCTTCTTCTAATTCATAGTCAATTGGATAATCAAATAATTCCAATGTTGAATCAAGAGCTAATATATCATATTCTTCAATATTTGCAGGTAAGAAACGAACATAATAATGTGTTTTTTGAATTTGAATATTTGACTTAAAAACACCTTTTTCTTTAATGTTTTTATATGCACTTTGCATATTCTCTACGGTATATGGGTTTTTAAGTTTTTCTCCCAGTTTTACTAATTCTTCCGAATTAATAAGCTCATTTAGTTGCTCGGGTTCTTTAAGTAAATCTTGATTCTTTTGGCAACTTTGAAAAAATAAACCTGTTGCAAAAATTAGTAATACTAATAAAATTTTGTTGTTTGACATTTGTTTTGTATTTGAATTATTAATATTTCAGCAAATATATTTTATTTAATTCTATTAAAAACAATAGTTATAAATATTGTTTGAAATGTATCAGATTAATTTTGAGATGTCATTTTCAGAGGGTGTAGTGTAATTAATATCAACTACGGAAAGTAAGTATTCTTTAAATTCTATTTTTTTTAAGCGAGAAAGTTTAACTGACATACCATTCATCATAATTATTGTTAACTTTGTAGAGTTAAATTCTACAAAGTAGTTTACATTAATAATACAACTTCTGTGACATTTGAAAAAGTTAGGATTACTTTTGATTTTCGCTTCAATACTTGCCAAGTTATTGAGTGCTAAGAAATTGTCAAATTTTTCTTCATCTTTATAGGGATTGTATAAAGATATTTTTGTATAATTTGTATCCGCTTTTAAACATACGATATTGTCAATTAGTGTAAGTCTTGCTCCATTACTTGATTTGAAAAGTATTTTCATTTTGTGTTTTGTTAGAATAGATATTTTCTTCTCTGTTTGAAAAATAGAATTTCCAACTTTCTGTTATTAATATTTTCTCATTGATTACGATAAATTGAAACAATTAAACCTAACGGTAACTGCTCTTGTGTCGATATTTTGTGTGGGTGGTGGTG
>JAOZQN010000735.1 GCA_029932195.1 Bacteroidales bacterium
AAAATACGAAAATACGAAAATACGAAAATACGAAAATACGAAAATACGAAAATACGAAAATTGGAACTTGCAACTTTAAATATGTGGCTACCCACGTAAAGTTGAACAGCAATTGCACTCGTCAGGTGTTTTTCACCTGACGCTTTACAGGCGGTCAGGTGAAAAACACCTGACCGAGGCAATATGTTGAAAATTAGCTTTGTCTAACTTTACGTTGGTAGCCAAACATGTAAGCTGTCTCCTCAGTTAATTAAATTTTTAAAATCCTACTATCTAAATTCAAATTTTTAATAACTTGTTCTTTATAGGTTCGTCCTATTGGAAGTTCTTTATTTCCAACAGTTACTGAGTGTGCGTTAAAACTATTAATTTTATCTATGCTTACAATAAATGATTTGTGGATTCTGATAAAATTGTGTTTTTGTAACTTTTCATATATTTTACTAATCTGAATTTTGGTAGAAACCGATTTGTTTTTTGCATAAATATTTATATACTCCCTAAAACTCTCCATATATATTATGTCGTTCAAAAATATTTTATGAATGTTTTTCTCTTCATTTACATAAATAAAAAGATTATTATTATTCATATCTTTTTGAATATCAATATTTTTAGGTTCATTTTGTTTGAAAAATTTATTTACTGCCTTCAAAAAACGGTCAAAAGAAATTGGTTTTAAAAGATAATCTATAACTTCAAATTCATAGCTTTTTATTGCATAATTTCGGAAAGCTGTGGTAATAATAACTTTTGGAGGATTGTTAAGCGTTGTAAGAAATTCAAAACCAGTTATTTTAGGCATTTGAATATCTAAGAAAATTAAATCTACTTTTTGCTTTCTCAAAATATTTCCTGCTTCAATAGCATTTTTGCATTCTGCTACAATTTTTATCCCTTCAATATGACTTAAATGATTTTTTATCACATTTATAGCCAAAGGTTCATCATCTACAATAATACAATTTGTGTTCATTTCTATTTAATATTAAAAAGTTTAGTCAAAGGGTGACTCTAAGTCACCCTTTGACTGTTGCTCGGCACTCTGTGTCTCTATTCTACGAACAATATTTATTTTCCCAAAACATTAAATGGGTCAAAAAAGTCGTTGAAATTTGATTTTTCATCATTGTCTCTGTCCCAGGGTTTTACGCTAAGAACAGGAATTTCGCAAGTTTGGATAAGTTCTCTTGCATTTGTTCCGAGGAACATTTGTGCAATTTTATCTTCGTCTCTGGTCATAATTACCACAAGATGAGCGTGGTCTGCAACTGCATATTTATTTACAAGTTCTGCTATTGGTGTTTTTTTATCATCAATAATTTCGGTAGTTACTTTTATACCAGCGTCTTCAATAGTTTTTTTCACCTGATTCATTTTTGTAAGAAGCATGGTGTCGTGTGAGGCACTATCTTTTGTATCTACTGTTAAAACTTTTATTTCTGATTTTAGGATTTTTGCAAATTCAATGGCTGCTGTAACTTGTTCTGCTACTAGTTTTGTGAGGTCAAGTGGAAGAATAATATCTTTTTTATCGTTTTCTGCTGGTTTTTTATCACCTCTAATTGTGATAACTGGCGAATCTGCCTCGTTGATTGTATGCAAGGCATTTGAACCAAGAAGTCGTTTTTTTAGAGATGGATTTTCTGTTTTTCCCATCAAGATAAAAAGTGGTTCAATATCTTCTGCAAAATCTTCTACTTCATCGTAAACTTTTCCAAATTTCACTTTGGACGACACCTTATAATTAGAACCTAATTCTTTTTTTAATTCTTCTAATTGTTCATAAGCTTCTTTTTTAATGTTTTTTCTGTCGTCGTCGTTTTTCAAAAGTCGTTTTAAAAAACCGCTTTCTTCAATTACATGAAAAAGGATTATTTCTGCATTTGTTAAATTAGCAAAATATTTTGCATAATCTAATGCAATTATTGATTGCTGTTCAAAATCTATGGGAACTATTATTTTATTATTCATTTTTTTAATTTTAAGTCTTTAGTTTTTAATTTATAAACATCAATGGTTGAGTCCATTCAGAGAAGTGTATTTTTGCCAAAAAGATGCTTTTCGGAGTGGACTCATGGTTTAGTTTTTGTATCTATTTTAATCAATGGTTTGTATAATTTTTTTGTAAGAAGCTGATTATATGCGTGTTGAGTTTTTTTTATTAAGTCTTTTAAATTCAGTAAATTAATCTCTAATAAAATAAGTCCTTTTTTATAAATTTGTTGGTAACTTTGTTATATATGGTTCTTTTCCAACAAAAACTATTGGAACTCTTTTTATTTTATCTAATTTTATTTTATGAGCAAGTAGTGTTTTGTAATATTTTTTTCGTTCTATTTGCTCTAATGCTTCATCTATTTTGTTATTTATTCTGTCTATAAAATCTTTATTTTTTTCGTTTTCTTGCTGATTTTCAATTTGTTTAATTTCAATTATTATCCCGTTGTTATTTATGTTACGTGGAATTAAAACAATATCATATCGTCCTTCGCCACTTTCTCTGTTTGAACTTATTATATAATCATCACTTAAAACAGCAAGCAATCCAAGTGTATAAACATGAAAAAATTGTTCTCCTTGTTTATTAGATGATGTGTCAAAATAACTTAAAGTGTCTCCAAGTATTTGTTTAAATCCTGTTTCAAAATCGGATAAATTATTATTTATTAAATCATTAGAAGTGTTTATTAATAAATCTTGATTAAATTTATATCGTGTTCTTATCCATTCTA
>JAOZQN010000736.1 GCA_029932195.1 Bacteroidales bacterium
GCATTTCTGATTTTAACATTTCAGTAGATATGTCTTTATCAAGCCACACATTTTTTAATATTTCATTATTCGCATCGTGAAATATCACAAGGTCTTCGCTTTTGTAAACTTCTCTAAAATTGATTGTGTTCATGTTATTAAATTTTTAATGATTTGTTATTTGTCCGATTTTGCCGTTGAGCATATCGGTAACTTCTTGGTTGCGGTGGCTTTTTGTGTGTTTTTTTTTTTTTGTTTGGGACAAAAAAAAAAAAAAAACACCCCAAAAAGCCACTGCAAACCAAGAAAATGATATGCTCTTTCTTTTCATAGATTACTAGCATTCAATCCTGTTTTATCACACTGCAACTGTTATCTTTTTGTAAATAATCTCCTTTTTTAACTTCTATTTCTTGTATTTTTTTATTGTATCATTTGTATTATTTATAATGCAAGTATTATTAAACTCTCCATTATTTATCATATTTTCTATTTTTTTTACTGCTTTTACGGTATCAATTGTCTTAACTGCTAACTCCATATCAATGTGAAATCTATCCATTTTTTCTATAAAAATATTGTAATTTGATTTGTAAAAATTAACATTATTAATAGCATTTTGTATGTCAATTTTTTGTTTTTCGTTAATGTTACTTACTAAAAGTAATTTTAAATTTGTTAGTATATATTCTGATTTTTGACTTATTGTGTCGCAATTGTTAGACAAGTTAATAAAATAACATAATTTTTTAAATTCATTGTATTTAGAATGTAATGTATCAAATTCAATATCATCTTTATAATAACAACTATTTTTATTTTCAAAAAGTGAATCAATATATAAGGTATCAAATACATAATTATTGCCATTAATAATAAAGTTTATATAGATTGAAAATATACTATAACAATCACTATTAAACAAGACCGCAGACTTGCTTTTGTTTATTATTTTTTGATATTTTTTTATTGTGTCATTCAAAATACGAATAGAATCAATACAGTCAATGCTGTCTTTTTTTGAAAGTTTATTATTTAGACTGTTACTTACTGAACAGTTTAAGTTGCTTAAAATTAGCAAAATAAAGACTAATAGTGTAATTATTGAGTTTTTCATATTTTATTTTTTTGATTTCCATTTATCTACCCAGCTATTAATAACATTTCTATAATACCATTCTTTATCTGAATAAGTTAAATTATATTTGTTGGCAAACCATTCAGAACCGTAATTCTGAGTAAGTTTCTTGGCGTAATTCATATTGAAATTATTATTGTTAATATATTTTTTTACCGAATTTAAATAACTTAAAAATTCTATCCTTCTATTTACCTTATCTTTATAGTTTTCATTATAGTCTAATTTTTTAAATAAATTTGTAATATCTTTACCTTCATTTGCTCCGTTTAAATAGTTATAACTTTTACAGAATAAATCAGCAAAATATAAAGTTTTCGTAAGCAAACTATCATTTAACATAACTTTAAATGAATTGATATTAATCGTGTCATTTTGTTTGTTTAAAATCTCTGATATATCATTGTGTTTTTTGTCTAATTCGTTTATAGTTTGGCTTTTGCTTATTTCTGAAATCAAAGACAAAATAATCCTATCTCTATTTAACAAAGTTTCCGATTGGACTAAATTAACCAAACTGTCTCTTGTTACTTGTAGTTTAAATATTCGTATTCCCGTGGTTCCACTTGAAATATCAATACATGTATCGTAAACAGGTTTCAGATTTTGAATATCCGAAAGTTCGTTACAACTACCCAAATCTACAATATACTGATTTATATAATTACAAGCCTTTACCGAATCAAGTTTTTCTGTTGGTGGAGGTGTAAGTGTAGGAGATTTACGTATTTTTAAAATTACCATTATTACTACAAATACTAAAATTGCAATTATACCTATTTTTAAAATTAACTTCCAAGGTATCTTAACTTCAGGCTTTTTAGTCGATTTTACTTCTTTTTCGTCTGTTTCTGGAATTTTCGCTTGTATTTTTTTTTCGATTTGAATTTCAAAATATTCAAAATGCTTATTCATTTCAACATAATTACAATAATTTGTATCTTTATCAAAAGCAATACAAGTATAATTGTAGAAAATTTGCAAAAAGGGGTTACTTACTAAATTAATAAAGTCAATTAATTGATTTTCATTTTCAAAATCAATAACTGCTGATTTAATTGAATTTTTTGGAGGAATTTTAGAAATAATATTTTTAATTTCATTAATATTTTCTTTATTTTTTATACTCAAATTGAAATTAGCGATGTTTATATTCTCTACATTATTTTGTTCAATTAGCTCATAGCTTTCACTTCTAAATTTATTTAGATATTCTTCTTTTAATAATTTATGAATTTCAATTATTTTTTTTGCAGAAAAATCAGCAAATGGAGAACAACAAACAGAAATAACAAACATTCTTTCTTGTTTTCTTGAATCCCATACAAAATAATACATGTTGTAAAATATCAAATAGGTATTATCGTGAATTATTTTAAAAACAGCTAAAATTGATTTTTCCTTATTATCATTTCTAATTCTCAAATTATTATCTGAAAAAGTCATCTTCTTAGCCCAAGTGTTTTGCATTTGTTCTACTGTATAAGAATTAAAAATTCCACCTTTTGCATGAATTTTTAAATTTTCAATGCTATATATAAAAGTTCCTATATTCATATTTTTATATTTTTATATTTTTATATTTTTATAAAATTGTTGCTCGCCTTTTTACAACAC